>NZ_JASJHF010000001.1:0-13303 GCF_033791185.1 Moritella sp.
ACCCGATTCATTTTCTGTTAATACTGAAATTATACGTCTCATGATGTGGTTTTCTCCGTCTTACTTAAATACATCTCATCCATTGCGCCATATTTGATTTGCATCGGATATACATGTTCTTCAGGATCAATAATGATATCCATGAATACAACACGATTTTTATTTTCTTCCGAGAAGCACTCAGCAAAGGCCTTATCAAGATCTTCAGGTTTACTCACCTGAATACCAACGTGATGATAAGCTTCAGCTAATTTAACAAAGTCAGGCATAGACTCCATGTAAGAATGAGAATGACGGCCATCATAGAACATTTTCTGCCACTGCTTAACCATGCCTAGAGCACCATTATTCAGGGTAATAATCTTCACAGCTATTCCATACTGTAGACAAGTTGATAGTTCTTGAATATTCATTTGAATAGAACCATCACCGGAAATACAACATACTATTTTTTCTGGATTGGCAATTTTAGCCCCCATTGCCGCAGGGAAACCAAAGCCCATAGTGCCGAGACCGCCGGAGTTGATCCACTGACGAGGTTTATCATACGGATAATACAAGGCACCAAACATTTGATGTTGGCCTACATCCGAGGCAATAATCGCTTTACCATCGGTGTGTTTATATAAACTTTCAATTGCCGCTTGCGGCTTAATCGATGCTCCGGTTTCATAACTTAAGCACTTCTTCGTACGCCAGCTATTAACTTGCTCCCACCAAACCGCACGTTCTTTTTCATTCGCGGTCACATCCAACTCTTCAATAATATCAAGCATCTGTTCAACAACCACATCGATTGAACCAACAATGGGGATATCAGCGTGTACCGTTTTAGAGATTGATGTTGGATCGATATCAACATGAATTATTTTTGCTTCTGGGCAGAATTTATCAATCGCATTAGTAACTCGATCGTCAAATCGCGCCCCTAAACAAAT
This sequence comes from Moritella sp., assembly GCF_033791185.1. GTDB lineage: Bacteria > Pseudomonadota > Gammaproteobacteria > Enterobacterales > Moritellaceae > Moritella. Next base: position 939 of record NZ_JASJHF010000001.1, read on the forward strand.
AATAAGATCTGAGTTATGCATGGTTTTATTGGCTTCAAACGTACCATGCATTCCTAACATACCGATATTTTGTGGATGTGTACCTGGAAAGATACCCAGCCCCATCAAAGTATTCGTTACCGGTAAGTTTAACTGTTCCGCAAATTTCAGTACTTGTGTTTCAGCGTTAGCAAGAACGGCACCGCCACCAACATAAAGTACCGGTTTTTTAGCCGTTGCAATCGCTTTAACAGCTTTACGTACTTGACCTTTATGACCCGACTTTACCGGATTATATGAACGCATAGATACGTTCTCAGGATATTGGTACGGAAATTTAGCTAACGGGTTTTGCGTATCTTTGGGCAAATCAATGACCACAGGTCCTGGACGGCCTGTTGAGGCGATATAAAACGCTTTTTTGATAGCATCAGGGATGTCAGCAGCGGTTTTACATAAAAAACTGTGTTTTACGATTGGGCGAGATACGCCTATCATGTCCGTTTCCTGAAATGCATCGTTACCGATCATCGATGTAGGAACCTGACCTGATAATACAACTAATGGAATTGAATCCATGTACGCAGTTGCAATACCAGTAATACAGTTTGTTGCACCAGGTCCAGATGTAACTAGGACGGTACCAACTTTCCCTGTTGAACGTGCATAACCATCTGCAGCATGTACTGCAGCTTGCTCATGACGCACTAAAAAATGTTCAATTTGACTTGATTCGAATAACGCATCATAAATATCAAGAACAGAGCCACCAGGATAACCGAAGATATGCTCAATACCCTCATCTTCCAGTGAGCGGATTACCATTTCGGCACCAGACAACATTTCCATAAGCAGGCCCTCCCGGCCTATTTCCTAATTCTAGTTTGACAACTGTCTACGCTGTAACAAATCAGTTACAAGTTTAAACTTCCCATTGAATTAGATTTAACTTTATTTTTATTGGTTTATTTATTGAAATTAACAAAATAAAATCATCTTTAAAAGCAATATGAGAAATTAAATATCAAAAAAATTCATCATCATCACTTATAACGATATATTTCAGCCTAGAATATGAGGAAAACAAAGAATGAAAAAACTTCAACGCACTGATTTAAATGAAAATATCAATTTAAGAGGATTTATAATGTCATGGCGTATACTTATTTCAAAACGTTGCATTTAACAAACCACAAATTATATTTAGTTATGCTGATGGCTGGTCAATAGTTTCTATTACCGAATTTTCCTTTCTACTTGCTAACCACATATTTAACGTGGATAGCGACATCGGTTTTGCATACCAGTAGCCTTGAACTTTATAACAACCCTGCTTTAACAAAAATTCAGCTTGTTCAGGCTGTTCAATGCCTTCGCCAAGTAATTCTAACTTTAATGCATGCCCCATTGCACAAATACCTTTGACAATATTTTGGCTACGTTCTGAATCGACAACACCTTCAATAAAGCTACGGTCGAGCTTAATACCATAAAATTGAAATTTATGCAGATAACTAAAAGATGAATAACCAGTGCCGAAATCATCAATCCACAGCTTAATACCTAAATTATTCAATTCTCTTAATACGCGTAAATTATCAGTCTCGGCATTCATCAATGTGGTTTCGGTAATTTCAAAATGCACCTGAGTGGGTGTTAATGAATAATAAGCCAAAATGGCACGTACATTTTGCACAAAACCATGATCAGCAAGCTGCTGTGGGGCTATATTAATCGCAACAAAATAACCGGGGTTAGTTACCTGTAAAAGAGATAAATCACTGCACACTTGCTTAATGATCCACTGTCCCATCGGTACAATAAGACCGGTTTGCTCAGCCACCGGAATAAAATCATCAGGAGGCACCAAACCACGAATAGGATGATGCCAACGGATCAACGCTTCAAACCCCAATTCTTTTCCGGTTGATATATCAATGACAGGTTGATAATAAATTTCAAATTCACCATTGATAAGCGCTTGATTAAGTTCTTGCTCAAGGCGAACACGATATTCTAATTCACGCATATATTCAGGTTTAAAAAAGGCCACTCCATGCTTGCCAGACTCTTTGACTTTGTACATGGCCATATCCGCCTTTTTCAATAACGAATCACTGCACTCTCCATGTTCAGGGCTGATACTAACGCCAATACTGACACCAACAGAGATACACTCACCAGACAATTCAATTGTACGACGCACATTTTTCAGTAGTTGATTCAAGATTGGCGCAATATCTTCGGCTTCAGAAACCCCCATGATCAGGATAGCAAATTCATCACCACCGATACGGTAGACATTGGTTGTATACAAACTCGACTGTAACGAACGCTCTAACGACAGTTTAATGCGTTGCGCTATAATTGAAATAACTTGATCGCCGACGTTATGGCCTAAGGTATCATTAATATTTTTAAGATCGTCGAGATCCAAAATACATAATGCGGTATTACCTTTTCCCTCCACCATCCTGGCATCGAGCATTTCTAAAAATTTAAATCGATTTGCTAGCCCAGTGCCGTTATCTAAATAAACCGAGCGATCCAACTCTACAAATCGAATTTGTAATCGATATAATTCCGCTACTGATTTACGAAGGATTTGCTTATAGCGAGAAACTTGATAGAGGCAGAGTAAACTGATGGCACTCACAATAACGGTTATAACAACCGAGCTAGATAACTCGAGGGATGCGCGTTGTTGCTCTAATAAAAAGAACCATATTTTATCACTGCTAAATGCCAACAAATAGATACTATAAAAGAGCGTGACTAACACGCCGACGGCCATAAAAATGAGCATCCGGTTACGCCATCGAGAGGAGATTTTACCAGTGTTAAGCTTATCCATATTAGCACTATCCATTGTTACCAATCAGCTTATCTATATTCAATTAAGATTAGTTCAGATAAATAACAATGGTGTGAATATTTACGAGGTTGAGTAATAAATAGAAGAAAGTGCTAGAGTTATAAAAGATGGCTCAGTCATAAATGCGATCCAACCATAATAATCCCGTTGTCAGTCACTTAAAAGCTGCACAACAGGATTATATATGCTAGATGAAAATTAAGACTTTATATTTTTTCCTTTCTTAACAGTGCTATACATACTTTCAATTAAGCTACTGTAGCGCTGTTGAATCACTTTACGTTTTAGCTTAAGTGTGGGTGTTAACTCCCCTTTTTCATTAGTAAAAGGAGATGCCATCAGCTTAAATTTCTTCACTTGCTCAAATTTAGCCAACTCTTTCTGCATCTCTTTAACACGCTCATCAAGCAGTTCAACAATCTTAGTATGCTTAAGTAATTCAACGTATGATTCATATTTTAGATTAAGCGTTTTTGCATGCTCTTCAATGGCTTCCTGTGCAGGCACAATCAAGGCAGACGCATATTTTCTGGCATCAGCAAATACTGCGACCTGTTCAATAAAACGATCACGACCTAAGGTACCTTCAATTAACTGTGGCGCTATATATTTACCACACTCCGTTTTCATTAAATCTTTTAAGCGGTCGGTAATATATAAATAGCCATTTTCATCAATCGCACCAGCATCACCGGTTTTAAGCCATTCACCATCAAATGATTTTGCGGTTTCTTCCGGTTTATTATAATAACCACGCATTACCGTCGGGCTTTTGATCAAAATTTCATTTTCATGACCAAGTTTCACTTCAATACCCGGCAATACCGAACCGATAGAACCTAATTTATAGTCTTTAGAATAACAGCTAACAGTTGCTACTGTTTCTGTCATGCCGTAACCGTATTTGAGGTGGATACCAATTGATTGGAAGAATAAGTTCACTTCATCATCAAGCTTTGCCCCTGAACAAGGGAAGAAACGAACCTTACCACCAAATACAGCACGTAATTTAGTAAATACTAATTTATCCGCGATTGCGTGTTGCAGCTGTAATAATGGCGATACAGACGAACCCGCTTGTTTCGCCTCAAAGCATTTTTTGCCCACTTCAATAGCCCAGTAAAATAATTTTTTACGTGCCGCTGGCGCATTTTCAGCTTTATTCATCATGGTTGTATGAATTTTTTCATACAGACGTGGAACCGCGCACATCACTGTCGGCTGTGTATCAGCTAATGCTTTTTGAATACGAGCAGGATCTTTTAGATAGGTATTTTCAGCCCCCCAGAACAAAGCATTAAATGTCCAAATACGTTCAAATACATGACTCAATGGTAAGAATGCTAATGACACATCGCTTTCTTCCAAGCGAGTTTCTGGCTCATTCAATGCAAGTGCCGATTGAATATTAGTATAATCGAGCATTACCCCTTTCGGTTCTCCAGTTGTGCCTGAAGTGTAAATTAAGGTAACAAGATCATCCTTTTTAGCATGTTCAATACGATGAGCAAGCGCCATTGATGATGAACTACCCGGAGTAAACTCAAGCATGTCAGCATAAGCAATAACACGTGGGTCATCAGGTAATGTCACCGTCGACGAGAAGACAATAAGGGATTGCAGTGACTCACACTTATCAAGTAAAGGTAAAGCCAGTTTTAATTCCGCTTTATCACCAATAAACATACAAGTGATATTGGCATCGTTAATAATATATTCTGCTTGTGATAATGTACTGCTTGGATACAGTGGCACAGATACCGCACGGCACTGCTGCAGAGCGAGATCGGCAATTGTCCATTCCGGTAAATTATTTGACCAAATACCCACTTTATCTTGAACTTGAAGACCTCGATTAAGCAAGTTATTTGCCAGACCTTCAATACGCTCCCCCATCTGTTTCCAGCTGACACGATCCCAACCAGCTTTAGTTTTACTTTTAAGGGCTGTTTTGTCTTGATACTTTTCGATCCTATCTAGGATCTGATTTACGAAATGCTGACTCATGTCTATTTCTCATGTTAATGCTGGTTCTAATTCAACTCGGCTTACAGATGTAAGCCAGAGAGGGTAGCCTGTAAAATATCATTTGTAAATAAATGAGGATTTTATAACCTATTTAACACTAAAAAAGCCAATGATAACGTCATTCTTATTCATAACTGGGATTATAGCCGCAATTAATGACATCTTTAGTCATTACTAACAGTTAATTACGTCTCTAATGACTCGCTAAGTGTGACCAGTGATCTAATGGCTCATCACGGGTATTTTCAACTAAGGATATATCAATCCCCATCTCGGTTAACTCTTTTAATGTTAAATCATCAGCAAGCTCAACCATTTCACCTTGTTCATTTTTAAATAACATATCTCACCTCATTATAAATAAGCCTATTTTAAGTGTGGCATAGATCAAAGAAAGATCTAATTTCTCAGTGTAATAAAGTGACCTTAGCCCTCCTTGTATTGCGGTTTACATAATAGTGTCTCTGGCAATAACTGAGGATAAATTAATTGACAAAAAACAACCAAGCCTGTAATGATTAAGGCATAAAATTAATTTATACATATAGATGGCTAAAACGAGTCTATATAACGGCAAATTGAAGGATTCATAATGTCAGACCAGGTTATTATTTTTGATACGACCTTGAGGGATGGAGAGCAAGCATTATCTGCGAGCCTAACCGTAAAAGAAAAATTACAAATTGCCTTTGCGCTGGAGCGTTTAGGTGTTGATGTAATGGAAGTTGGTTTCCCAATTTCATCGCCTGGTGATTTCGAGTCAGTGCAAACAATCGCACGCAATATTAAAAACAGTCGTGTTTGCGCCCTTTCTCGCGCACTAGAAAAAGACATTGACGCGGCAGGTGAAGCGCTTTCCGTTGCTAAAGACTTCCGTATTCATACCTTTATTTCAACATCAGACATTCACGTTCAAAGTAAATTAAAGCGTAGCTTTGATGATGTACTCGCAATGGGTCGTCACGCCATCAAACATGCACGTAAGTATACTGACGATGTTGAATTTTCTTGCGAAGATGCAGGTCGTACACCTATCGATAATCTATGCCGTATGGTTGAAGAAGCGATTAAAGCGGGCGCGACGACGATTAATATCCCAGATACCGTTGGTTATACTGTGCCATCGCAATTCGGCGGTATCATTACCGACCTATTCAATCGTGTTCCGAACATAGATCAAGCTGTTATCTCGGTACATTGTCATGATGACCTTGGCTTATCTGTGGCAAATTCCATTGCAGCAATACAGCAAGGCGCACGTCAAATCGAATGTACTATCAATGGGATTGGCGAACGTGCTGGTAACTGTTCATTAGAAGAAATTGCCATGATCTTGCATACACGCCAAGATTTATTAGGTAAAACGACGAATATCAATCCACAAGAAATTTACCGTACTAGCCAGTTAGTAAGCCAATTGTGCAATATGCCGGTACAAAGTAATAAAGCCATTGTCGGTGCGAATGCATTTTCACACTCATCAGGTATTCACCAAGATGGCATGCTAAAAGCCAAAAACACCTATGAAATTATTACCCCTGAAAGTATTGGTCTAACGCAAAATAAATTAAACCTAACCTCACGTTCAGGTCGTCATGTGATCAAACATCGTATGACAGAACTGGGTTATAACGATAATGATTACAGTCTCGATGAGCTGTATGAGAGTTTCTTACAGTTAGCGGATAAAAAAGGCCAAGTATTCGATTATGACCTTGAAGCATTAGTCTTCTTTAATAATTTGCATGAAGATGAAGAACACTTTAAATTGGATTATCTCAGTGTGCAGTCGGGTTCAGGCGTCACTGCAACAGCGACAATTCGCTTAACATCACAGCTCGAAGCAGCTGGCGACCCACAAGCAACAACCGAAGCCGCGATTGGTAACGGCCCTGTTGATGCGGTATACAGATGTTTAAGCCGTATTTCTGGTTTTGATATCGATATTGCTAATTATCACATCACCGCAAAAGGTGAAGGTAAAGACGCGCTAGGACAAGTTGATATAGTGGCCACTTATGAAGGACGTAAGTTCCACGGTATCGGTTTAGCTACAGACATTATCGAGTCTTCGGCGCTAGCGTATATCCACGTAATGAATAATATCCATCGCGCCAATGCGGTAGAGCAACAAAAACTAAAAAAACAAACTCAATAATACAAATTTAATAATAAATAGAAAAGGCGGCTAAGGATGACTGTAACAAAACACAATATTGCTGTATTACCAGGTGATGGTATCGGTCCAGAAGTAATGGCGGAAGCAATTAAAGTACTTGCTGCTGTGCAAAGTAAGTTTAATCTAGAATTAACTTATGATTTTAATGATGTTGGCGGTATTGCGATTGATAATCACGGCACCCCATTACCAACAAGCACACTAACAGCATGTGAAAATTCAGATGCGATATTATTCGGCTCTGTCGGTGGTCCCAAATGGGAAGGACTACCACCACAAGAACAGCCTGAACGTGGCGCACTATTACCATTACGTGGTCACTTCAAACTATTTTGCAATCTTCGTCCTGCAAAAATTTATGCTGGTCTAGAAAAGTTCTCACCACTGCGTGCAGACATTTCAAACAATGGTTTTGACGTTGTGGTAGTGCGTGAGCTAACTGGCGGTATCTACTTTGGTCTACCAAAAGGTAACAAAGGCGAAGGTGCTGAAGAAACCGGTTTCGATACTATGCTTTATAGCCGAGCTGAAGTTGACCGCATTGCGCGTATCGCCTTTGAAGCAGCTAAATTACGTGGTAACAAAGTAACGTCTGTTGATAAAGCCAACGTACTCGCTACTTCTGTTTTATGGCGTAAAGTGGTACTTGAAGTAGCACAGGACTACCCTGAAGTAGAACTTGAACACATCTATGTAGATAACGCAGCAATGCAATTAATCAAAGACCCATCACAATTTGACGTACTGCTGTGCGGTAATTTATTTGGCGATATTATCTCTGATGAATGTGCGATGATCACGGGTTCTATGGGTATGTTACCGTCGGCAAGCATGAACGATTCTGACTTTGGTTTATACGAACCTGCAGGTGGTTCAGCACCCGATATCGCCGGAAAAGGCATTGCTAACCCCATTGCACAGATCTTATCTGCGGCAATGATGTTACGTTACTCACTAAAACAAGAGAACGCTGCACAAGCAATTGAGCAAGCGGTTTCATTTGTACTTGAAGAAGGCTATGCCACTGGCGATCTGCACAGTGACAGCAATACTAAACCAGTACAAAGCACTGCACAAATGGGCGATTTAATTGCCGCTAAAGTTAGCGCTTAATTAATCCAAAATAACTCATGCTGCGAATATTATTTATCTAAATAGCATGTATAGAAAAGGCCGAAGGTGATATCCACTTTCGGCCTTTTTTGTCTGTTGATTATCGACTTATTACCAAGATAAATGAAGTCAGCAAGCTAACTTAAGTTAAACTGGTAAACTCGACACCTATTTGATAATGATCACCACTATTATCGATACGAGTTACCTTGGCTTCTGCTTGCAGCGGAGGAACACGGCTATCACCTGTCGGTAGAAAAATACTCACGCTATCATTTAAAGAAAAATAATTTTCGGGTACATCTAACGACATACCACTGGCGCTTAAATCACGACAGATAGCGGTAATATTACGCTCTGCATCCGTCACCTGTACTGGCGAATCGATTAACATTCGGTGATAACTACGTCGTTCCAAATTAGCTTTTAGCACATTGATATCCTTCTTGTTGCTATAGTTCTTACATGCTGAGCAAGTTATAAATTATTCACATATCTGAATCATTCGTTTATTTTTTGAGTATAGTCATCATTTATTAACTCTGAATAGAACAAGGTGAATAATGCGATCTAAACGACTTTTTTGCTGACACTTCATTCGCAATCCAGCATGCCTTTATCAACAATAAAATCGATAATCTGTTGTAAGCCTATCTGTTTTTTCATATTAGCGAATACATAAGGCTTATCACCACGCATACGCTTGGTATCTTGCTCCATCACTTCGAGCGAGGCCCCCACATAAGGCGCTAAATCGATTTTATTAATGATGAGTAAATCGGAGCGAGTAATACCAGGGCCGCCTTTACGCGGGATCTTTTCACCTTCAGCAACATCAATGACATAGATCGTCAAATCTGCTAATTCAGGGCTAAAGGTAGCACTTAAATTATCGCCGCCACTTTCGACAAATACCACATCAAGGGTTTTGTGTAACTTGGCCAACTCTTCCACTGCCGCTAAATTCATTGATGCATCTTCACGGATCGCAGTGTGAGGACAACCGCCCGTTTCAACACCAATAATACGGTCTGCATCCAGTGCGCCTGCTCGGGTTAAAATTTTGGCATCTTCTTGGGTATAAATATCATTGGTAACCACCGCGATATTGTAAGTATCGCGGATCGTTTTACACAATACTTCTAATAATGCCGTTTTACCTGATCCTACAGGGCCACCAACGCCAATGCGTAATGGCTGTTTAAATTCTGTCATTGCAAATCCTTATGAGCGAAACAATCGCGTATATTGATGTTCATGTCGGCAGCTCGCCATTACCTGAGCGGGCGTAAAACTACCAATGTTTTGATCGTCTGTTGCTAATGCTTGTTGCACTGCGGCAGGTATCGATTCTGCTAATTTCATTAATAGTTGCTGGCCATCACTTTGCCCTAAGGGCACTAATTTAATACCCACAACGATGGTATTCTCTAACCAGCTCCAGAGATAACCCCCGAGTGCTTTTTCTATTGGAATAGCCCACTGATTAATCGCCAAGGCAAACGCAGCAAGCTGTGTAGTTTCAACCATTTTAGCGAGTTCGCTATCATCCAGTGATATGCCTAATCTTGGTAATAACCGTACAAATGCAAGTCCACGCTGGCGCTCTTCTAAGCGCATCTCTTTGGTTTCTCTGCTCGCCACTAAATAATCACACCAAGTCTGCGCCTGCTGATGATCATGATTGGCTAAGCACGTTTGTAAACGCATAAGAATGGGTAATTCAAGGCTGGCTACACTTTCTGAAATTTGTCCTGACAACCAATTGTCTAAGCTATTAACATCCGTTACCCAGCCTTTTTCAATTGCCCACTCAAGCCCCTGTGAGTAGGTAAATCCGCCCACCGGAAGCGATGGACTGATCAACTGATATAGCTTTAACTCAGCTAACATATTATCCATGCTATTACCTATTCGTTGATACGAGGATTAATTTTAATGTTCATGCTCATGCTCATGCGGATGAACATACTCTTCCTCACTACTATGGGAATGACCACCGGTGGTGCCGCCATATGCACCGGGTTCAGGCTGAAATGCGGCATCTTCAACCGTTACTTCTAAACCTAAACCAACCAACATTTCATCGAGTACATGGTCATGGATAAAACGGCACCAACCGGCTTCAACCTGCAATGGCACATGGCGGTTGCCTAAATGGTAACAACCGCGCGCAAATAAGGTTGGATCGTTACATCGTGCCGTTGAAACGCGCTCTTTAGCGGCAATGACTTGAACAACAAAATAGTCATCTGTCGTGAGTTGCGTACCATGCTCTAATAACTGCCCACGCGGTAAAAATAACCCCGCATCGCGGCCATCTTCAAGTTGCACTTTGAGCCTACTTTTGGTGCGCTGTAACATGGTCAAACACACATAAGCGTCAACATGATTAGCTGCTACGGTTAATATTTGCGTTAATTTGATCATTCATATTCCTTTATTATAAAATTACGTAGACCAGATCCTTGGTGCATCTGGAGTATAACCAAGCCAAGCTTCTCTGACCGCAGACCAAACCTGAACAAAGCTCGCCATCATAGGCTCTGTGTGTTGCCCTAAAGCGCGAACCACTAACAACCCTTCAAGTTCACTGGCGCCCAGTAATACCGCATCGCCGAAACGTACTTGTTGCTCATCAATTATCTGATTAATGCGCCTCACCAACGCATCATCCACAGGGCTAATATACAGACTGCCCGTCATAGAATAACCGCGTAATGAGGCCGCATATTCCAGCTGGGTTTTATTCTGTAAGCGTAGATTCTCAGCCAGCAGTAATTTACCGTCTCGAAAGATATGCGTCTGCCCTAATATTTGCCCATGGGTAAAGTCTTCCGCTAATACCGGACGGCCAAAGCACTGCATTTCCCAGCCGATAAAACGGGCATCACCGGTCAAATTAACCTCGGTACTCAACTTAACTTGCGCGCCGGGAAAGAAAATATTTTCCATCGGCAACCATTCAAGAAAAGCACCATCCGCAGCCGATAATTCCTGAGACTGCCAAGCAGTATCGGCATTACTACGATAGAATTTAGTCGCACCAGGCGTAGTTAATAATGCGTGAGATGCCGAATCGACATGAATATCATAACGCAGTTGATCGCCACCAACGACACCGCCTGGAGGATGCAACAGATAGGTATGGCAAGTTTCGCCTTCCGGATAAAAGGTTTTTTGCACTGCCAAAGGACCGATTTGCTGGCGTTCTAGTAACCGTGTTTTACCGCCCTTCATACCATACTTAAGACAGATTTCAGCGCGCCAGCCCTGATCACCATCAGGGCGTGAGAAGCGAATAGTCGACGGAATACTCATCGTACTATGCCCCTAGAAAAGCGACTAATGCTCCACTCAGTCCCAGCGATGGACTTAACCATTTAGCACTGACTTGACGGCCAATAACAGCGCCAAGTGTCAGTAACGCAGCCGCACTGATAAGCATACCTGGTACAAACTGTACTAACTGTGCAGCGGGCGCTTCGACACCGTGCGCCCAACCATGGAACAACACCATCATCACTGCAGCGCTCGATAATAAATTAACCTTTACCGTCACTTGCTGACTTTGTTTCCAAACCGCCACTGCAACAATAAATACCGAGGCTAAAATTAAGCTTTCCATGCCAGTTATCAGCCCTGTTAACGCACCAAAACCAGTTCCTATTAACATAGTGACTAACGCGCCAAGAATAATGCTGAGTTGTTTACCTTGCATTTGCGCCGCTAAAAAACCCACCCCCAGTAACATGATCAAATGATCTAATCCGGTTAATGGATGTAATAAACCATTGGCAAATGTACTCGCCATGAAGGTTTCAGTGCCGGTATGCGCCAATGCAGAACCAGAAAATATCGCAGTTGATAACGCGGCAATAAACATGACTTTTTTTGAAACGTTGGGCTTTGAGACGTTTTGTTTTGAGACGATTGATTTAAACATTATTTTTTCCTTAAAATAATTTACAACAAAATTTATACGTAGAAAGACTGACGATACCGACGCACTAAAATAGAAAATAACGTTGCGCCATCGGTAGCACAGTAGCAGGCTCACACACTAACAACTCACCATTGGCACGTACTTGGTAGGTTTGAGAGTCCACTTCAATGGTTGGTAACCAATCGTTTAATACCATGTCTGATTTTCGTAACTGGCGGCAATCTTTAACAACGCCAATCAAACTC
>NZ_JASJHF010000002.1:0-9694 GCF_033791185.1 Moritella sp.
TAATCCTTTGTTCTTCGTCCTGAAGATGTCCTGTGTCGCATCCTGCAACTTAATCCTTTGTTCTTCGTCCTGAAGATGTCCTGTGTCGCATCCTGCAACTTAATCCTTTAGTCTTCTTCCTGAAGATGTTCCCGCCTCGTCCTTGTGCTTATAAATATACGCTTTTAAGCTTTAGCAACAAGCGCTTAGATCCAATTAAATTACACATTTTGACAAGAGAAAAAACACACACATAGATAAACAATTGATTAATAACAATAAAAACAACATAACAGAGTGTAAGACTAAGCTCGATATCGAGATAATCATAGTGATGTAACGTCTATATCCCGACACCTATATAGTCGATGTCTTACACGTAAGAATTAGCTTGCACAGTAGATAATATGGTAGAAACAAAATAGACAGAATATACCCAAACTAAAGTTGTAATAGTTAAAATTTTACGATAAATCATTTTGTTAAAAACGAACATATCATTAACATATACATCTATTAATGTTACTCAAGTCAGTGACGGCTGCAAAAATAGTTGATTGACCATTTTGGAAATTAACGGCAGGTGTGGTGATGTAATGGATAAGATTAAGCAGTCAACGAAACAATAATGTGATAAATAGGGAGTGATGCGATCCCTATTTACTATTCACGGCTTAATTTACGCTGACCAATCAGCTAACGCTTTAAGGCTAAAGCTCTGCGCCCCGACTCGCATAATCACTTCATTTTGTAATATCTCTAATATCTCAACATCATTACTTAACCAGCTGCCTTCGCGTAAATCACGGTTATTAAGGCGAACACTGCGACTTTTAGATTTAGAGGAATAGACATGAGAGCTATAACTAATATCTGGGATTTGTGCGCGTAAATGAGCGGGAAGATCCTCGATTGGCACTGCATTATAACTTTCTTCGACTTCCTTAACAGGAACGCTATCTGCATCACTTGTCGCTGTTAACGCACGATTAAATTTAGCCAGCAGATCCGGCGATACTTGCTCGCGTTCTAGTTCATCGTTCATGCTTAATAACTCAGCAGGGCTATTCACTTTCGCTGTTGCGGGAGCAGTCGGTATCACAATAGTTCGAGCGTCAGCTGTTGCCGATGACGGAGTAACTTGCGCTTCTGGAATACGTACCAGAGAAAGCGGGTGTTCAAATTTAATCGCAGGTAATTTCAAAATGATCAGTGCATCAGTTTGCTCAATACCCGACGAAATAGCGGTAGTGGTATTTGCCAACAAGGTCGGCGTCCATAATACGCTAGCAATTAAGCTCATAGTTACACTTAATTTGTTTAACGTTTTGCCAGTTGAACCCTTCATTTCCCTTCCCCTAGGTGTGTCGCGATATTTAATTTAGGTACAGTGCTATCAGCATAATGAACCAGCGTCATCATCGTTTGAGGACCAACGATACCATCCGCCGTTAAACCAGATTGTTGCTGAAAGCGCATGACCTTTTTCATTAACGCCGAATCGAATGTCAGCCCAGATAATGCCTCTTCGTTTAGCGCGGCACTGATATTGCGATCTAACCAGCGTATCAATTCACCTTTATCGTGTTGCTTTAAGCTGCTTTTAAACCGACTTGGGGCCGTCCAAAATAAAGTAAAATCACCACTCCAATATTTTTCAAACCAAGCTTGGCTCACCAGTATATGACTGGTATTTAATTGCAGTTCGACACCAGCTGGCGTGATACTCAGTAAGGTCGCATAATAATCCTCACCTAGGTTATCAGCCAAGCGAACCACCGCTGGTAAGTTATATTGGACTAATTGAGCATAGTTCCCCTGTCGCTGCAGGCAACGCAAGTTAGCATATTGTGCGTTACGACAAGTCGCTTCATTCACCGCGATGTTGTAACCCCACTCTTTATATAAAAACTGAGTTGCATCTCGGCTATGTCGCGCCGCTTTAATATCCGCTAATAATGCCTTATCAGACATCACGTCATTAATAACAGGGGTAACGGGTGTGTTATCAACATCGCTATTGATAACTATTGGTATTGATTTATCAACTTGCGCGGCAGCAACGTTATCATTAGGCGGATTCAACCACCCTAACTGAAAAGCGGTAATTCCGATGCCGATTAACGACATCGCAGCGAGCCCAGCAAATAAGCCTGTTTTGCTAGAATCCGGTTTACTTGATTCAGTAACAACGACCGCTTTAACCGCTTCTTCCACATGTTTTAGGTTAATTTTATTCGCCATCGCTTTAAATGCATAATACAGCGCTTTATCACAGACCAGATTAACTAACCGAGGCACCCCAGAGGTATGCTGATAAATACGTTTTAAAACTTTGTGGCTAAATAACCCAGGATTTCCCGAAGCAATACTTAAACGATACGCCACATAACTGCCGAGTTCAGACTCCGTCAAAGGTAATAAATGATAACGTGCGGTAATGCGCTGGGCGAGTTGACGTAATTCCGGTTGTTTTAATTTTTGCTGTAGCTCAGGCTGGCCAATAAGCACTATGTGTAATAGCTTTTTATGATCAACATCGAGATTAGTTAATAAGCGCAGTTGTTCCAAGGCGGGCGTTGATAATAGTTGCGCTTCATCGATAATCACCACACAAGACTTACCTTGCTGGCAGTTACTTAGCAAGTAATGATGCAGTAAATCAAAGAGTGCTTTTAAACTTAACTTTTGCTTATCATAATCAAGTTTAAATTCATCACATAACGTCGCTAATAATTCTAACTCACTGATCGCCGGATTATGGATATAGCCCACCACTGTGGTTTTATTCAACTCTTGTACTAAGGCCCGGGATACGGTGGTTTTACCTGTGCCCACTTCGCCAGTTAACATCACAAAACCACCCGCGCCTTGCAAGCCATAGGTAAGGTGGGTTAGTGCTTCTTTATGCCGATCACTCATAAAAAAGAAACGCGGATCTGGCGCAATAGAGAAAGGCATTTCTTTTAAGTGAAAAAACTCAGTATACATCTATGATTATCATCCTATGATTGATGCTTCACGTTAATAGCTAGACAACAAAATGTCAAAAATAGACGATAAAAATACAACTTTATTCGTGAATAAGTCGTTAAATGATTATTAATCATTACAATCGCCAGCAAAGATCGAGTTTCTAAGCCGTTAGGGTATAATTAACAAGTATCATGTAATTATCTTCAAGCCATTATTAAAGTAAAGTAACAGGGGTTGTTTAGTGCAAATATATTTAGTCGGCGGCGCGGTGCGTGACAAATTATTATCTCTACCAGTAAAAGATAAAGATTTTGTTGTGGTAGGTGCCACGCCAGCAGAAATGCTAGCGCAAGGTTACCAGCAAGTCGGTAAAGATTTTCCGGTCTTCCTACACCCGAGTAGTAAGCAGGAATATGCACTGGCACGTACCGAGCGCAAGAGCGGCTCAGGCTATACCGGATTTACTTGTTATGCCGCGCCAGATGTCACCCTAGAGCAAGACCTAGTGCGTCGAGACCTGACAATTAATGCCATGGTCGAAGACGAAAATGGCCAAGTTATCGATCCACTCAATGCCCGTGCTGATTTAGATAACCGTATATTACGTCATATCTCAGCAAGCTTCAGTGAAGACCCATTACGTGTTTTACGAGTGGCCCGTTTTGCCGCACGTTTTCATCAGCTTGGATTTAAGATCGCCGCTGAAACACTAACCTTAATGCAAGACATGACACAAGCGGGTGATCTGGCGGAGTTAACCCCAGAGCGCGTATGGCAAGAAGTAGAAAAAACATTATCAGCGGCCAATCCAGAAGTCTTTTTTCAGGTACTCAAAGAGATTGGCGCATTGGCAGTTATTCTACCCGAACTTAATAACCTCTTTAGTCTAACCCAAGAGATTAGCAGTGGAAATAGAATTGAGCCAGAGTCAGGGCTTGAACAAGGCAATATCGGCCAGCAAGCTTTAGCGCAACTAAAACAAACCGCATCGTTATCGCCTGATTTAGCCATTCGCTTTGCGGCATTAATGCAGCAGCTTGATAATCACCAAGTCAGTATTAAAGCGTTGGCTAAACGCTGTAAAGTGCCTAATGAACATCGTGACTTAGCCCTGCAGGTTAGCGCACAACAACACAGTATTCACAACGCCCTATCCTTAACGCCTGCTGATATTATCAGTGTATTCGACCAGACCGATGCGTGGCGTAAACCCGAGCGTTTTCAGCAGATATTGTTAACCTGTTCAACAAGCCAAGCCAATCAGTTAGTCGATACGTACCCACCAACACTGTATTTGACCAAAATGCTCAGTGCAGCTTGTGATATCGCCGTACAACCGATTATCGCAGCGGGATTTCGTGGACCAGAGATCAAGCAACAATTAACAGCGCAACGTATTACCGCATTAACCGCATTATGCGTTCGATAAATACGTGTCATAAACAACAGTATTAACGATAAGATCAAAAAAGGCTGCTACCACTGGTAACAGCCTTTTTATCGTTAACGCGACAACTATTTATTCGCTACTCACACTAATTTTAATCTTAGCCGTTATAAAGAGCATTAAAGTGCTTGAGTATAAATTAAATAGAACAGACCCGTACCTAATAATAGACGGTAAATAACAAACGGGAACATGCCTAGTTTTTCCAGTACTTTCAAAAATGCATGGATACAAGCAACGGCACTAAAGAAAGAAACAACCACGCCTAAACCCATCGCAAACCAATCAACAGGGCGAACTGTCGTCATAATTTCACCGGCTTGCAAGGTTTCAACCACATCACCATTAAGCACTAATTTAAGCGTTAAATAACCACCAGCCATAGCGATAATTGGGATCGACATCAAGAATGAGAAACGCGCTGCCGCGCTACGAGTTAGTCCTAACATTAAACCTGCAGTGATAGTTACTCCCGAGCGCGATGTACCCGGAATTAACGCTAACATTTGTGCAAAACCAATGATTAACGCGCCTTTCCAACCCGTTTTATACTCATCTTTTATTTGTATCGCTTTGGCGTCGGCCCACCACAGTAGCAAACCAAAGATGATCGTCGTCGTTGCAATTACAGTGCTACTACGCAAGTATAACTCAATTAAGTCTTTACCAAAAAAGCCAAATAACGCTGCCGGAATGGTAGCTAACACAATACACCATGCCAACTGACTGTCTTTAGTGTGCTGTTGTTTAAACAGAGAGCGCACCCAAGCCACTGCCATCGTGCCAACTTCTTCACGAAAATAGATAAGTACCGCTAATAATGTACCGATATGTACAGCAACATCAAAAGCCAGACCTTGATCTGCCCAGCCTAATAATTGTGATGGTAAAATAAGGTGGGCAGAACTTGATACCGGTAAAAATTCAGTTAACCCCTGAATCAACGCCAGTACGATCACTTCCAAAGTACTCATTCATGTTTCCTTTATTGTCATAGTTAAAAATAAATTAAATAGTAGCTGTAAGATTAATGCGAAAAATAATTAACCTTAGTAATTAGCAATTAGCAATGTTAAGCAAGCTCAGCTATTTTCGGCCATTGCCACTCTGCCAACGTCAATGCCTGCGTTGATTTGTCAAAATCACGCCATAATTCCGCCATCGAGACACCAGATACCGGATGACATAACGCTGGGGCTAACTCCGCAAGCGGCCATAACACAAAAGCGTGAAACAGAATTTCAGGGCGAGGTAAAACAGGAGATTCAGATTGGATAACGTTATCAAATAACAATAAATCCAGATCTAAGGTTCGGGGGGCATAACGACGATCCGTCGCTTTACGTCCATGTGTCATTTCCAGATCTTTAAGACTCTGCATTAATGCAGTAATCGATAACGATGTGGTGAACTCCATCACTAAATTGTAATAGTTATCACCCGTGCAATTAACCGCTGCACTTTCGAAAATAGGTGAAACACGGCAATTATCAAACATGTTATCCAGATCTTGCAGTGCGTTCGCAACATTAACTTCTTTATTAATGTTACTGCCGATGCCGATATGCACTAAAGCCATTACGCTAACGATCCATCACGTTGACCGCGTTCAATATACACACCAACGGTTGCCGCATTCGCAACGGCACCAGGTTTGCTCAATTTTAAGCTGAGCCAAGGAATACCAAAGGTGGTCATTAATAACTCGGCCACTTGCTCAGCCATAGTTTCAACTAACTCAAAAATATTACCTTGAGCAAAATCAGTAACTACTTTAGATACAGCCGAATAATCAAGTGCTTTAGTTATATCATCCGTCAAAGCTGAAGGGCGGTTATCATGTGCCATCTGCAAATCAAATACTAATCGTTGAATAATCTCTTTTTCCCAATCATATACACCGATCGTGGTAAAAACTTCCAATTTTTCAATAAATACAATGTCCATGAACTCGTCCGTAATAAACAAAATAGAGGTCGGATACCTTAGCGAATAGAAAACGCGTATGATAGCTTTCTTAATTTATATATATTCAAAATAAACTACGTAAATGTAAACCTTGTTACAGCACGTAATTTATTAATCGATATAATAATGTAATAATACAGCAAACCTAGAGAAGAATTAATCAGTAATGACCCTATTGAGCTTAATCTTTATCATTTTCGCCTATCTGCTAGGTTCGATTTCTTCAGCAATTCTGATTTGCCGCCTATTTCGCCTGCCAGATCCTCGAAAATACGGTTCGCTCAATCCCGGCGCAACCAATGTATTACGTTCAGGCAACAAATTCGCCGCAGGTTTAGTGCTATTTTTTGATATGCTCAAAGGCGCACTGCCAGTCTGGTTAGCATGGTATTTTAATATTACGCCTTTTTACCTCGGACTTATCGCCATTGCGGCTTGCTTGGGTCATATCTACCCAATTTTCTTTCATTTTCAAGGTGGTAAAGGGGTCGCGACGGCATTTGGCGCGCTCCTAACGATTGGCTTTGACCTAGGTGCATCCATTGTCGCCAGTTGGCTGTTGTCCTTAGCGGTAACCGGGTACTCTTCGGCGGCCGCTATTTTCACCGCCCTCTTCGCGCCTATTTATACCTTAATATTCAAAGCCCAATATACCCTACCTGTCGCCATGTTATCTTGCCTTATTATTTTACGTCACTACGACAATATTATGCGTTTATTTCGTGGTGAAGAAGACAAAATTTGGAAAAAAAAGAAAAAGCAGTAAATAAAACACGGTAATAAAAACACATAAAATCATCATAATAATTCGTTTATATTGCTCGATTGTACTGACGTAGTTAAATTCAAAGTGTAAAAATGCTGTTCGTTAATTTTTTATGAAAAAATCGACACAATTAATTAATTTTCAGTTAGAATGCCCCCCATCTGCGGTACGTTATATATCTAGAACACTTTAGCTAGCAAATTGCGACATAAAGTTAGTAGGTATAGAAGGAACATAGTGCAGGATGTTTCCGTAAAAGGCCAAACCGACCTTTTCCGAAAACATCCTTCTATAAAATGTACTTTGAGGTAATCGTAAAATGGACAACGCTCGACCTATTCGCCGTGCACTTATCAGTGTGTCTGATAAAACTGGTATTGTAGAATTTTCTCGTGGCCTAGTAGAACAAGGTGTCGAATTATTATCAACTGGTGGTACAGCTAAGTTATTAGCTGAAAATAACATCCCAGTGATAGAAGTTTCTGACTATACCGGTCATCCAGAAATGATGGATGGTCGTGTAAAAACGCTGCATCCTAAAGTACATGGTGGCATTCTTGGCCGTCGTGACATTGATGTTGAAGTAATGTCAGAGCACGGTATCAATCCCATTGATATTGTAGTTGTTAACCTTTACCCATTTGCCAACACTGTTGCCAATCCAAATTGCAGCCTTGCTGACGCCGTTGAGAATATCGACATCGGTGGTCCAACCATGGTTCGCTCTGCCGCTAAAAACCACAAAGACGTGACAATTGTCGTTAACGCTAGCGATTATGACCGCGTATTAAGTGAAATGGCTGCAAACGATACATCTCTAACGCACAAAACCCGTTTCGATCTTGCGATTGCTGCATTTGAGCACACAGCTGCTTATGACGGCATGATCGCAAACTACTTCGGTACTATGGTGCCTAGCTATGGTGACAACACTGAAGGTGATGAAGAGTCTAAATTCCCACGTACATTTAACTCTCAGTTCATCAAAAAACAAGACATGCGTTACGGTGAAAACAGCCATCAAGAAGCAGCATTTTATGTTGAGAAAAACACCACTGAAGCATCAGTTGCAACAGCGAAGCAGTTACAAGGTAAAGCCTTATCTTATAACAACATCGCCGACACAGATTCTGCATTAGAATGTGTGAAAGAATTTAATAAGCCAGCTTGTGTTATCGTTAAACACGCAAACCCATGTGGTGTTGCAATTGGTGAAGATATCTTAAGTGCTTACGACAGTGCATTTAAAACTGACCCGACATCAGCATTCGGTGGCATCATAGCTTTCAACCGTGAACTTGACGCAGTAACTGCACAAGCAATCGTTGACCGTCAATTCACTGAAGTAATCATAGCCCCATCAGTAAGTGCCCAAGCAAGTGCGATTGTTGCAAGCAAGAAAAACGTTCGTTTACTGGAATGTGGTGAATGGACAACGAAGAACGGCGAATTCGACATTAAACGTGTTAACGGTGGTGTATTAGTACAAGACCGTGACCGTGGCATGATCAGCCTAGATGATTTAACGGTTGTATCTGAACGTCAACCTTCAGAGCAAGAACTTACCGACCTACTATTCTGCTGGAAAGTAGCTAAGTTTGTTAAATCAAACGCCATTGTTTACGCAAAAAACGGCGTAACAGTGGGTGTTGGTGCAGGCCAAATGAGCCGTGTTTACAGTGCTAAAATTGCCGGTATCAAAGCCGCTGACGAGGGTCTTGTTGTTGAAGGCTCTGTAATGGCATCTGATGCATTCTTCCCATTCCGTGACGGCATTGATGCTGCAGCGGCTGCGGGTATTAAATGTGTTATCCAACCAGGTGGTTCAATCCGTGATAATGAAATTATCGCTGCGGCTAACGAACACGGTATGACTATGATCTTTACAGGCATGCGTCACTTCCGTCACTAAGCTTTTGGCAAGTGCACATAAGTTAAAATACAGTAAGAGTCGTGACACACATCGCTCTTACTGTACTGCTCTCATTCAATTATAAATCTTGTTAAGTATCGTAGAGTACCGCCAAGATTAGCGCATAAAGTAAAAGGAATAACAGCATTATGAACGTATTAATTATTGGTGGCGGTGGTCGTGAACACGCCCTAGGTTGGAAAGCGGCTCAGTCTAAACAAGTTGAAACAGTATTTATCGCACCTGGTAATATTGGTTCTTCACTCGAAAACAAATGTAAGAATGTACCCATCCAAGTTGAAGATATTCCAGCCTTGGTTGCATTTGCTAAAGAAAACAGCATTGAATTAACCATTGTTGGTCCTGAAGTTCCGCTTGTACTTGGTGTTGTTGATGCATTCCAAGCTGAAGGTTTAGCTATCTTTGGTCCAACCCAAGGCGCTGCGCAACTAGAAGGCTCAAAAGCATTCTCGAAAGATTTCTTTGCTCGTCACAACATCCCAACAGCGGCATACCAAAACTTTACTGAAATCGCACCAGCAAAAGCCTATGTAAGTAAAATGGGTTGCCCTATCGTGATTAAAGCAGACGGTCTAGCGGCAGGTAAAGGCGTGATCATCGCTGACACTGAAGCGCAAGCATTTTA
>NZ_JASJHF010000003.1:0-20216 GCF_033791185.1 Moritella sp.
GTGAATTTGACGTGCAGTTAAAATTTAGCGGCGGAAAGTTAACCGAAATTATTTCTAAGCAGTTAGGGCGTGTGGACTACCGTTAACTCCAGCCTACGCCCGTTCTACTACGCAGCCTACTTTACGCACTACATCCAATAAGATTGTGGTTTCGGCATAAAATCATTCACATTCGACATGTTCTTTATTTCGCCATTAGTCACGTCTTGTTTTGGTTCTGCGTCTGCTTGCTTTGGCTCTTCTAACACTTCGTCTTTAGTTTCTAGTGTTTTATTATCCAAGTCATCAACACTAATTGGTTGATATTGTGTTGCATCTTCAACGGGTGCCGCCGCAAGGCCTTGAATATTACTTACTGGTTGGTTCATTGGTAAGTTTGAGTTCGTGCTACAGCCTTGACTCATTAAGCAAAGAAGCATAATTATTTTTAATTTATTCATGAACTCCCCATGACAGGTATGGTTATATATTTACTTATTAAAACTAATTAACCTGCGTTTTCAGAACTGCCATTACAGCCATAAACTCACCGATGGCGAGTAAGCCGTTCTTTTCTTGTTCCTTTTCGTCCGCTTTTTTGCCGATGGTAGACGAACTATCATCTTTAACGCCATTAAAACCACCACTGCAACCTTGAAGTGATAGACAAAGACATATCGCTAAAACTACTTTACTCATAACCACTCCATCGATTTACAGTTTAAAAACAAGGTTTTATTAGTTTTTGTTGAATTTTAGATAAAGAAAAGCCCATTGAATCAAACCATTCAATGGGCTGCGACACTTAGGAGGGTGCCGTTCTAACTTGCGTTTGGTGGAGTCGGGGGGAGTTGAACCCCCGTCCGAAAAACCTACATCCGCGGTACTACATGTTTAGTCATCTCTATTAATTTAACTTTTTATTAAGCCGAGTGACAGGCCGAACAAAAGCGTGCTCGATTGGATTTAGTGCTTTCTCTACGAGCGAAGAGTCCACACGATCCTGATATTTAATGACCATACAATATCAGAGACCCTCAGGCAGGGTTCCGAATGATGGCTAGCTAGCCTAAGCTGCTAGAGAGTAGTTAGAGTCGTTTGCAACTATAACAGTGCGGCTTTTTACGAGGCCAACCGCCCCTCGACATGCACCTAGGGTTTCGTGAATCTCGTCGAATCCTAAATCGACCCCAGAACTAAAATTCTACGCCTTTCGTTTGGAATTGCAACAAATTAACGAACTTTGTGCTTCATCATTCGTTCTTTGTCTATTTTCCATTCTCGATCTTTCACATCTGAACGTTTATCGTGCTCTTTCTTACCCTTCGCCAGACCAATATTTACTTTCACCCAAGCTTGTTTCCAGTACATAGATGTAGCTACAATCGTATAACCTTGACGCTCAACTTTACTTGCTAGGACTTCTAATTCACGTTTGTTTAATAACAACTTACGAATTCGAGTTGGGTTACAAACTACGTGTGTAGAGGCGGCGTCGAGTGGCATGATCTGCGCACCAGACATAAACGCTTCACCGTTTTTAATAAATACATAACTCTCGGTAATATTTACTTTACCAGCTCGTAATGATTTAACTTCCCAACCTTGGAGTTCTAATCCAGCTTCCAAGCGATCTTCGATTTTATATTCGAAACTAGCGGTTTTATTTCTCGCGATGGTGTTTTCGCTGTTTTTTGGTTTTTTCTTAGCCATAATTTATCTTTATGCACCCATCATTGACGGAATTTAATGTTATAAATCTTATAACAAAATCGTATTTTATCCTAGTACTTGTCTTACTTTGACGGGAATAACAAATGAATTTTATATGGATAAATGCTAAAGTTGCCTGTTTATAATTACTGGCGCAACGATTAGATCGTTATGATGCGTCGTATTAAGCTACTTATTGTTTTGATTATAGGGACTAGTATGCCACGGATAACGCGCAGCGCACTGTTAATGTATAGCGCTGACCAAATGTTTAATTTAGTAAACGATGTCGATGCATACCCAAATTTTTTACCCGGTTGTACCGGTACGCGCATTTTAGATGAGCATGATAATAAAATGACGGCCGCGGTTGATGTTGCCAAAGCTGGTATCAGCAAAACCTTCACTACTCTGAATACCCTGACACCTGGCCAAGAAGTAAAAATGGATCTTGTCGATGGCCCCTTTAAAACGCTGACCGGTGGTTGGACGTTTAAAGCGCTAGATGCAACCGCTTGTAAAGTAACGCTTGATTTAGAATTTGTATTTAGCAGTAAATTAGTGGAAGTGGCGTTTGGCCGTATTTTCTCTGATCTAGTTAATAATATGGTGCAGTCTTTTACTGATCGTGCAAAAGAGGTTTACGGTGTCGAGTAAAATTAATGTTGAAGTGATTTACGCATTACCGAAAGAACAAATTACCTTCACGGTAAGCGTAGAACAAGGTGCGACGGCGCAGCAAGCGATTAACGCATCAGGGATATTAACTAAATATCCTGAAATTGAACTGGATAAGAATAAGTTAGGTATCTACAGCCGATTAATCAAGCTGGATACGGTGCTGGAAGCCGGTGAACGGGTTGAAATATATCGACCGTTAATTGCCGATCCAAAAGAGATGCGCAAGCGCCGTGCTGGGAAAGCCAAAGAAGAAGGCCGACTTCACGAAAAGACCGGCCAAAAAATAAAATAATGTCATTGGTATAATAAAAATCACAATCTAGTGCAGGTTGTGATTTTTATTGTCTCCAAGTGTTCGCCCCCAGTTGCTGCGAACTACCAACTTAACCTGTTTATCGATCTAGCGGCGTGGCAAAGTCAGGGCTCAGCGGATAATCTCCCACCACTGTTTTCAAGTTATTGCCTTCAAAGGTTAACACCAATTTTTTCGATGTAACTACACCACGGCCTGTTTTGAAGTGATACAAGTAGTTCCACGAATCATGGTCAAACGAATCAACAAGCATTGGACTACCAAGTACAAACGTAACTTGTTCTTTAGTCATATCAACACGTAATTTGTCTACTTGGTTATCCTCAACATAGTTACCCTGTGGGATATCAATTTTATAAACCAGTTTTTCTAGAATTGAGCAGCCAGATAAGCTAAAGATGGCCAAGCCTGCAATAAGTAAGTGTTTTAAGCGCATAAGTATTTTGCTAATTAAGTCCATATAGATAGGTAAATAATAACTCGGCTGGCGAGCGAAGTAAATCGATGTATTTAGCCGATTTGCTTCGAATAATACCAGTTAGAAGTTAAACGCAGGGATTAGTTCCCTGCATTATCTTGATTGTGAGAGGCTAAACTAACATTTCTGCGGCATTGCTTAATGTTGACGCTGTTATTTTATCACCACCGAGTAAACGTGCTAATTCTGCAATGCGCTTCTCTTGGCTTAACGCTTTCATACAGGTTTCGGTGGTTTTACCGTCGGTAGTTTTACTCACAAACATTTGTTGATGACCTTTTGACGCCACTTGCGGTAAATGGGTGACACACATAACTTGGGTTTTATCACCTAATTGACGTAATAGCTTGCCGACAATCGATGCTGTTTGTCCTGAAATACCCACGTCTACTTCATCAAAGATTAAGGTTGGTGTTGAGATTTTTTGCGCAGTGATCACTTGAATCGCTAAACTGATACGTGACAGTTCACCACCAGACGCCACTTTACCTAGGGGCTGTAATGGTTGCCCCGGGTTAGTTGAGACTAAGAAGTTGATATTATCTAAACCTTGCGGATTGGGTGTTTGCTGTTCATTGCCTGTTAAGGTGATCTCAAAACAACCGTTTTCCATGCTTAGCTCATGCATGCTTGCGGTGATCAGTTTATTAAGCTGTTTGGCGTATTTTTGACGACTGGCTGAGAGCTTTTCGGCTTGTTGATGATAGCGCGCCTGTGACTCTTGCAATTCGATTTTGATATTTTCAATCCGTTCATCATCACCAGCAATGTTATCTAATTCAGATTTAAGCATTTGATGATGGCTTGCCAGTTGATCGGCTGGTACTTGATGCTTACGCGCAAGCTCTAAAGCTTTACCCAAGCGGTCATCCAAGTATTCAAATTGTTGCGGATCACGTTCTAGGTTATCGGTATAGCTACGGAGCTCATTACCAGCTTCTTCAATCAGTACCACTGCTTCTTGTAAGGTATCGGTGATTGATTTTAATTTCGGATCCATGTCTAACAAGTTTTCTAAGCGGTGGCTGACCACTTGCAACATGCTACAGATGGCATTATCTTCATTTTCATACAAGGTATCGACACTGGCCATACACTCCTGCACTAACTCGGTGCTGTTTGCTAGCAGTTTATGCTCAGCTTCAATTTGGCTATATTCACCGTCAGCAAGGGAAAACTCATCCAATTCAGATACTTGGTATTGTAATAACTGTTGTCTTGCGGCGCGC
The DNA here is from genome assembly GCF_033791185.1 of Moritella sp. GTDB lineage: Bacteria > Pseudomonadota > Gammaproteobacteria > Enterobacterales > Moritellaceae > Moritella. Next base: position 4,394 of record NZ_JASJHF010000003.1, read on the forward strand.
TGTTGCTGGTTTTGTAATAGCTTTTTTTCTTCATTCGCTAAACTGTGCCAAGCGCGGTAGCCGTCGCTAACATTGGTCTGCAATTTGCTATGGCTTGCATAACCATCGAGGACAGCTAACTGAATTTCTGGTTTTAATAAGGTTTGGTGGGCGTGCTGACCATGTACCTGAACCAAAAATTGCGAAAGTAATTTAAGTTGTTGTAACGGTACCGGTATCCCATTGATATAGCCTTTAGAGCGACCTTCTGCGGTGATCACGCGGCGCAGGATACATTCATCTTCATTATTTAATTCGTGTTCGACTAACCACTTATAGGCGAGAGAACTTGCTTCAACGGTAAAGATCGCACTTATTTCGGCTTTCTTTTCACCGGGACGGACAGTGCTGGCGTCAGCGCGAGAGCCCAATGCCAGACCGAGAGCATCAATAGCAATCGATTTACCAGCTCCGGTTTCACCTGTTACGGTCGTCATTCCTGATTTCAGTTCAAGTTCTAAAAATTTAACGATAGCAAAATTATGAATAGTGAGTTGCGTTAGCATACGTATCCTGTTTATTTTATCAGGCTGGTTTTATATACAGTATATATGTGCGAACCCACAAGTGTAAATACTTTGCTTTTAGTTGCGGGCTTTATTTTTAATTTGTGATCTAAAAGGTGGAAGGTATGGCAATGGGGTCAAGATAAGGCCTAACATCGAATTAAGCCTTTGATCTAGGCTGTTAAGGTTAAAATAGTTTACTGCCCCAACCGAGTTTTTCACGTAAAACGTTAAAGTAATCATAACTTTTAGGGTGGATCAAATGCAGATGATTCTTGTCACGTTTGATGATAATTTCATCACCTGGTAGCACACCGATATGTACATGACCATCGCAACTGACCATCATGTTCTCTTCATTATTTGGCGACACCACTAATCGTACTGTGCTATTGGCATTGATCACAATAGGGCGACTTGAAAGCGTATGTGGGAACATCGCCATTAAGGTGATAGCTTCTAAACTGGGCGATAAAATGGGACCACCTGCAGACAATGAGTAAGCGGTTGAACCGGTTGGTGTTGATACCAGTAGGCCATCTGCACGTTGACTGAGCATAAAACTATCATCAATATGCACTTCAAACTCTATCATGGCAGGGATCTTACCCGGATGTAAGATAGTTTCATTGAAGGCGAGGTTGGTTGCTTTTAACATGCCGTAGCGGTAAATCGAGGTGTTTAATAAAATACGCTTTTCAGAGATATACTGGCCTTGTAATACCCCTAATAACTGCTCATGGAAATCTTCAGGGTCGAGGTCAGTCAAAAAGCCTAAATTACCACGGTTAACCCCGATAACGGCAATATCAAAACGTGATAATACCCGCCCAGCGCCCAGCATATTACCGTCACCCCCGACGACTACAGCCAAGTCCGCTTCTTCACCTAAATTCATCAGTGGACGTGATACGACTTTTTCCATACCAAGATCTTGGGATACGCGGCTATCAACAATCACATTGTATTTATGTTCGGTCAAAAAATTGTGCAGGGCAATAAGGGTTTTGGTTGTTTCTGGGTGTTTGGGTTTTCCGATTAACCCGATAGTTTTGAACTCTCTCTTCATTGCCTTGATTCCACTAAGTAAGTATAGATTCAGTATATACTCAAGCGAGTTGAAGATTCAAAGTATAAACACGATATATATACTGCTTAGTCAGTAAATCAGCTGCTGTTTTTCGCACTATTTTACGCTTGGGACCAACTAGAGATGAATTTGACTTGAATCTCGTGTTAGGATCCCCATTATATTTCGGTATAACCCCTTAATTGTAATATAGTGTACTTATATAAAGTATGCTGAATTGAATGTCGGAGAAAGTAATGAGCAGCGAAGAGCAAAAAGTACAGGCTGAAAAGCAAGTTGAAGAACAGTTAGTAACTGAATCACAGCCTGTTGTTGAAGGTGTAACAACTGAAGACGCACCAGTTGAAGAAGTGGCTATCGAAGTGGATGAGTCTGTAGCACGTATCGCTGCATTAGAAGCTGAACTTGCAAAAGCAACTGCATCTGCTGCAGAATTTAAAGACGCGGCATTACGCGCTAAAGCTGACGCTGATAACATTCGTCGTCGCGCTGCGATTGATGTTGATAAAGCTAAAAAATTCGCATTAGAAAAATTTGCTAATGAATTACTGCCTGTTATTGATAACATGGAACGTGGTTTACAACATGCTGACAAATCAAATGAAGCACTAGTACCACTAATTGAAGGTATTGAGCTAACAGCTAAATCACTGGAATCGGCATTAGAAAAATTTGGTGTTAAAGCGGTAAACCCTGAAGGTGAAACCTTTAACCCTGAATTACATCAAGCGATGAGCATGATTGAAAGCACAGATGTTGCGCCAAATACAGTGATCACTGTAATGCAAAAAGGTTATGAACTAAATGGTCGTTTAATCCGACCTGCAATGGTGATGATCTCTAAAGCAGCACCAGCAGCGACACCAACAATTGATACACAAGCTTAATTGCGAATGTAGCAAGCAGCTGTAGTATTGATAGATATAGCCTAGTCATATAGTACAGTTGTGAAAATAGAGCCGTTTGGCTCTATTTTTTTATCTGCGGTTTTATACTGGGAATATGTTTTAGCATTTTCTGATAGAAAGAATTAACCAGCAGGATAGAGTGCGCCTAAAATAGCACTGCGGCAGGCTCCCGTAACAGCGGGAAGGTTACCTGGCTGTTTATGGATATGCTGTTTCGCTAACCAAGCAAATGCAATAGCTTCAACCCAATCAGGAGCAATACCAATCTCGGCTGTGGTCATGACTGGTCTATTAGGTAAGAGCTCGGCCAAATCAGCCATCAGTAATGGATTCGCTGCGCCGCCTCCACAAATATATACTTCAGTGCTGATACTTTGACTACCGTTGTTATCAAGATCTAAGTTAATAACCTCATTGGCAATAGACACGGCTGTAAAGCGAGTTAGTGTGCGCTGTACGTCTGCATCTGAATAGCTTTGACGCGTATTCTTGGCTTTGTTATATAGATTGTTATCTAAATAAGCTTGCAACCAAGCTAAGTTAAATAATTCCCGCCCGGTGCTTTTCGGTGGCGTTAACTCAAAGTAAGGGTGTTGTAATAATAAGCTTAATAACGGTTGGATAATAACGCCAGATTTAGCCCATTGACCATCTTCATCATAATTTTTATCACTGTTGTTTTTAGCTGTAAACCAGGCGTCGAGCAGGGTGTTGCCGGGACCGGTATCATAACCAATAACAGTCTTATCTTGTACTAAGCTGGGTAAGTAAGTGATATTTGCCAAACCACCAATATTAACAATCGCGCGATTTATCGTTTGGTGTTGAAACACCGCTTGATGGAATGCCGGCACTAAAGGCGCACCTTGACCGCCCAGTGCCATATCTTTGCGTCTAAAGTCTGCAACCGTATCAATGTTGGTTAAAGCGGCAAGGATATTAGCGTCACCGATCTGCAAGGTAAAGCCGTGTTCAGGGTGATGACGTATGGTTTGGCCGTGAGAACCAATCGCAATGACATCACTGGCGCTATAAGGTGTCTTTGCTAATAACTGCTGACAAGCAAGTGCAAAGGCTTGAGCAAGCGGTTGCTCTATGGTTGCAAGCGCTGTTATCTCATTATCGTGCGGGCGGCATAATTGATGCAGTTGCGAGGTCAGTACCGCTGCCATCGGCTGTAAGTGTTGCGCAAGTAGTTGACACCGACCATCCTTAAATTCAACCAAAGCAGCATCAATACCATCAATACTGGTGCCAGACATCAGTCCGATATATAACTCACGCTTATTGGGCATTGTTGCTCCTTAACGGCTTGTTTATCTAGCCTGTTATTTACTTTAATTAAAAAAGTTATTTTCGCTCAAAGAGTTATTTTGCGACCAGTGAGTATAACTTAGCATTACTTTCCAGTTGTTCGATGATGCTTTTGGCTTTCGAGACAAACTCGGTTTTCTCACTACCACGTAATGAATCCGCTTTCGGCAGTGATACTGTTTTCGGATTTTTGTGCTTACCATTAACCAAGAATTCATAATGTAAATGGGCACCCGTCACGCGACCTGTCGCCCCAACCGTACCAATTTTCTGATTCTGCTTAACGCGCTGGCCTTGTTTTACTGTGCGCTTATTCATGTGCAAGTATTTGGTGACAATATTAGAACTATGCTTAATAAAGACGTAATTACCGTTAAAGCGATTATAAGCAGAAGCGATAACTTTACCGTCACCAGCAGAGACAATCGGGGTACCAGTTCTGGCTGCGTAATCAATACCATTATGCGCTCGTACTTTACCTGTTACTGGGTGGCGACGGTTACGATTAAAGCTCGAACTGATGTATTTAAAGTTGACTGGTGCACGTAAGAAGGCTTTACGCATCGAGCGTCCCGACGGCGTATAATAACTGCCATCACTATTGCGAACCGCTTGAAATTTATCACCTTGGTTAATAAACTCGGCGGCTAAAATATTCCCAGTAGAGACAAAATCACCATCGATATATTGCTCTTCATAAATGACGGCAAAGCTATCGCCTGCGCGAATATCCAAAGCGAAATCGATATCCCAACCAAATATGGTGGCTAAGTTCATGATTTGATTTGCGGGCATGTTGGCTTTTACCCCTGCATTCCAGAAGTTACTGGTGATCTCTGCACGAGCGAATTGTTCGCGTATTTCGATTTTATTTTTTACAGTATTACTATCGTAACCATCCGCTGTTTTATTGATCTGTAACGACTCTGTCGCGCTATAAGGGTAAACAAGTTTAATAAACTGGCCATCGTCATTAGTGGTGATGGTAAGTTTTTCTCCGGGATAGATACTACGTAAACGTTTTGCTGATGATAGTTGGTCTATTTCATAAATGGTTTTTGCTGTTAAATGCCCACGTTGGCCAATTAATGATAAGTTATCACCTGTTCTGACGATTATCTCTTCACTGGTTAAGCGGCTTATCGCGGGCTTGTTTGTCGGTGTGGTTATGCTGGGTAATTTCAAACTGTAGCGATCACCAATCTGATAAATATAGAAAGACCCAGCATCAGAAGATTGTGGCGCGCTGGTGGATACAGGTAGAAAAAGCAGCGTAATTATCAACCCGAAGATAACGAGAATGAAGGCTCGGTGTTGTTTTGGTAATTGCTTAAAACGGTTACCGAATGACATAAAAAAGCGCTACCTTGTAAATATTAAAAAATAAGCTACATATTCTAGCAAATACTAAGGCCTGTGCAAAAAAAATTATCATCAAATTAACGCTATTGCCTTAGTGCAATGGTTTTCAATTGTAACGCTATCCAGTACTATAGAGTCATTATATTTAGGTAATAAGTGTGGAGCTTAATATTATGACGCAAATCATTGATGCGTTACGCGAAATTAAACGTGGAACAGAAGAAGTCCTAGTTGAAGAAGAATTAGTTGCTAAGTTAAAAGAAGGTCGTCCGCTAAGAATTAAATTAGGTGCCGATCCAACCGGCGCAGATCTACATTTAGGCCATACTGTTATCTTAAACAAGTTACGTCAATTCCAAGATCTTGGTCATGAAGTTATTTTCTTGATTGGTGATTTCACTGCAACTGTAGGTGACCCATCAGGTAAAAATACTACGCGTCCACCATTGACGCGTGAAGATGTACTTGCACATGCTAAAACCTATACAGACCAAGTGTTTAAGATTTTAGATAAAGAAAGAACACGTATTGAGTTTAACTCAACTTGGTTAAATGAATTAGGTGCTGCAGGTATGATCCGTTTAGCGTCGCAACAAACGGTTGCACGTATGCTAGAGCGTGATGATTTCAAAAAGCGTTATGCATCAGGTCAAGGTATTGCGATCCATGAATTCATGTACCCATTACTACAAGGTTATGATTCGGTTGCACTAAAATCGGATGTAGAACTTGGTGGCACCGATCAAAAATTCAACCTATTAATGGGTCGTGAATTACAAAAAGCTGAAGGTCAAAAACCGCAAACTGTGATCATGATGCCACTGCTGGTAGGTCTGGACGGCATTAAGAAAATGTCTAAGTCTGCGAACAACTACATTGGTGTCACTGATGCACCAAATGAGATGTTCGGTAAAATCATGTCGATTACTGATGATTTGATGTGGAACTATTTTGAACTGTTATCATTCCGTCCATTAGCTGAGATTGAAAAATTCAAAGCTGATATTGCGGCGCATGCAGTTAACCCACGTGATGTTAAAATTTCATTAGCAAAAGAAATCATTGCCCGTTTCCATGATGAAGCTGCGGCAGAAAGTGCCCATAATGATTTCACACAGCGTTTCTCTAAAAATGCGATCCCTGATGAAATGCCTGAATTTGACTTTGCGGTAAGTGATGCAATGGCTATTGCTAACTTATTAAAAGAAGCTGGTTTAGTATCAGGTACATCAGAAGCAATGCGTATGATCAAGCAAGGCGCTGTTAAAATTGATGGCGACAAAGTAGAAGACACTCGTTTTGTGCCAGCTGCTGGTACTGCGGTATACCAAGTAGGGAAACGTAAGTTTGCGCGTATTACCTTAGCGTAATAGCTTTACCCTAATTACGGTAAATGAAAAAGGCCCATTATGATTTATCCCATAATGGGCTTTTTTATATTTGAAACCCCGTGACTATTCTTATAGCCGGACTATACTTACTAGGAACGGTGATGTTTTAAAACAAAAATAGCTAAGCCTAGATACTAGCGTAGATACCTGTGTACCGCGATCATGCTGAGTATAAATCCCCCTGTTATGACAAGTAACATCGCCAAACCTTCACTTATACTAATTAACAGTGCGCCAGTATAAACCTCGCCTCCCAAGCAGATGCTGTTGCGTAGATATCTTTTTGTAATAGCGACTTGCAATAGGTCGCCAATAATATCGCCAGCGCCCCCTGTGAACACCTCATTACGACTGCTGGCCCACCGCCAATACTGTCGCGCCAAATGGGTTCATTTTTCCATAATTAAGAATTGCAGAGTATACGGGTAGAGACAATGATTTCTTATTCGTTATATCGACGTTCTAATAAATAAAATTGTAGAGTTTAAATAAAAATTAATGACGAAGATGTTGAGGTTAATGAATGTGTGCTTTCAGTTGAAATAGGCAGGGAAGTAAGTGAAAGTGGGTGGTATCGAGGTATAAAAAAAACAGCATAGAGAAGTTTTCGTTTATTTATAAAACAAGAAACTTTTCCATGCTGTTTTCTAAACTTTTAAAACTATAGGCTAGCAATTGATGGTAAAACACCACTTGTGATAGCTAAGGTAGTTAAAACGGTAAAAACGGCTAGAAATTCTTTCATGATAGGTCCTTGGTGTTAGTGGATTGAGTACATTATGCACACATTCTATTCGTTTGGCTAGCTTTTTATGAGAAAAGTGTAACTTTTGATGCTTTGGAGCTCTGTGGCTGCTGAAGTGCTGATTAGTGTGTGTGTTTGCGGTGTTATTGTTATCGGTGATGGTTTTTCGGCGCATTATTGATATTAGGAGAGAGTATTGATGTGTTAAATTGCATTTTTAGCGATCACAATCCTAACTTTACTTGTGTTGCTCGAAATGGGATATGTAGCATGGGGAATGGCGACATTACAGGCGAATGTGATTGAACAAATATAGCTCTCATTAATAAGATAAAATGGGTTTAATGATTTGAATGGGGTGAAGTGTCATCATATTCGTATTACAATAGGGGCATTATGATTGTAAACATTATCAGCACTGGACGTTTAGTAATGTCATGATAATGAATTGATTAAAAGGTTATTAAGCATTATGAGTAATATTATCCCAATGACTGCACGTGGTGCAGAGAACTTACGTGTAGAATTAGAACATCTTAAAACTGTTCGTCGCCCTGAAATTGTGAACTCAATTGCTGAAGCGCGTGAACATGGCGATTTAAAAGAAAATGCGGAATATCATGCTGCTCGTGAAGAACAGGGTTTTTGTGAAGGCCGTATTCAAGATATCGAAGGTAAATTGTCTAACTGTCAGATTATTGATGTGACAAAAATGACTAATAACGGTCGTGTTATTTTTGGTTCTACAGTGGGGCTTTATAACACTGACACGGAAGAGGAAATTACCTATAACCTCGTGGGTGATGATGAAGCTAATATTAAAGAAAACCGTATTTCAATTAACTCGCCAATTGCACGTGGTTTAGTGGGTAAAAGCGTGGATGATGTTGCGATTGTGACGACACCGGGCGGCGCGATTGAATTTGAAATTGTATCGGTAGAATATATCTAACTATCGACACACTGTATGTAGATGCAGACACGAATGACCGTGCACTGTGACCCAGTTTAACGTTGGGTATAGTCGAGCTGGGATTCCTTGCCCAGCTGGATACTCACAAAGCTATTATTTCTTTGGCAGTATGATTTTCTTTTCATCACTTGTACGATAAATAACCAGCGTGTGGCCAATACTTTGTACTTTTTCTGCGTTAGCTTCTTTAACAATGGTATCCATCACTAATGCTTTTTGGTCACGGTCTTCAGTCGCAACTTTAATTTTAATTAGTTCATGGTGTGCTAGCGCTACTTCAATTTCAGCCATAACACCTTGAGTTAAGCCGTGCTGGCCTAGTAAGATGACAGGTTTTAATGAGTGTGCTAAACCTTTTAGGTGTTGCTTTTGTTTATTGCTTAATGCCATATTTTAAATTTCTTATTACTTAGGGTTGAAAAAGAGTAATTTTAGCTTCATCTTCATCTTAATACCATGCCATTATGGTAATGGTTTAAAAAAATATTATTAACAGGCTTTCAGATGACCCCTACACCGAAGAAAAAAAGTACCCAAAAGGGCAGTTCTAAAAATTGGCTCAACGAGCATCACAACGATAAATATGTTAAAGATGCGAAAAAACAAGGGTTGCGTTCACGTGCTACTTTTAAGCTTGAAGAGATCCAAGCAAAAGATAAATTATTAAAACCGGGAATGAATATTGTCGACCTTGGCGCCGCACCTGGTGGCTGGTCACAATTTGCTGTTAAGCATCTGGGTGATAAAGGTCGTGTTATTGCTTGTGATATTTTAGCCATGGATCCAATTGCAGGGGTTGATTTCTTGCAAGGTGACTTTAGAGATGAAAAAGTACTATCGGCATTACTTGCGAAAGTAGGCGATGGCCAGATTGATGTTGTTATCTCTGATATGGCACCAAACATGAGTGGTAATATTGGTGTTGATCAACCAGCAGCAATGTATTTGGTAGAACTGGCATTGGAAATGTGTCGTGAAGTACTTAAACCAAATGGTAGTTTTGCGGTCAAAGTTTTTCAAGGTGAAGGGTTTGAGCAATTTATGAAAGATGTACGTAGTATGTTTACTGTTGTCAAAACCAGAAAACCGGATTCGTCACGTGCTCGTTCACGCGAAGTCTTCATCGTTGCAACTGGTTACAAAGGTTAATTTTTGTAGCTAGTTACAAAAATAATGTCACTGCTGCGATTAAAGGATAAAATCCAGAGTTGTCGTCAATAAGCATTTAATTATGTTAATAAATCGTCAAGTCTTGATATATTTCATTAGACAGTAGAGAATATCGAAAGGGTTCTGCAGCCTTGCATTTTACTTGTAAGGATCACAGGATGAAAAATTTAAAATGTAAGTTGTTGTTAAACTGTCTATATTTAGAATATATTGAGTGTTTCAACTGTTTTTTTTCAGGGAACTTAAGACCCGGAGAGGCTAGATTTTGAGTGATATGGCAAAAAATCTGATTTTATGGCTGGTTATTGCAGTCGTACTAATGTCAGTATTTCAGAGTTTCGGACCAAATGATAATTCAAGTAATCAATTAGATTACAGTTCATTTGTACAACAAGTTAGAAATAAACAGGTTAACGAAGTTAAGATCAACGGACGTACAATCCGTGGTGTTAGCCAAGGTGGTCAGAAGTTTGTTACTTTCTTACCAGCTGAAGACCCTCAGCTGTTAAATGACTTGTTAAACAACAACGTTAAAGTATTTGGTGAGCCTGAAGAAGAATCAAGTTTATTGACTTCTATCTTCATCTCTTGGTTCCCAATGCTATTACTTATCGGTGTTTGGGTGTTCTTTATGCGCCAAATGCAAGGTGGTGGCGGTAAAGGCGCTATGTCATTTGGTAAAAGTAAAGCGCGTCTAATGAGTGAAGACCAAATCAAAACAACATTTGCGGACGTTGCAGGTTGTGATGAAGCAAAAGAAGAAGTTGCTGAATTGGTTGATTACTTAAAAGACCCAAGTCGTTTCCAAAAACTGGGTGGTAAAATCCCAACTGGTATCTTATTAGTTGGTTCTCCAGGTACAGGTAAAACATTGCTTGCTAAAGCGATTGCCGGTGAAGCGAAAGTACCATTTTTCACTATTTCAGGTTCTGATTTCGTTGAAATGTTTGTTGGTGTTGGTGCATCTCGTGTACGTGACATGTTCGAACAAGCGAAAAAAACCTCTCCATGTATCATCTTCATTGATGAAATCGATGCGGTCGGCCGTAAGCGTGGATCTGGTATGGGCGGTGGTCACGATGAACGTGAGCAAACGTTAAACCAAATGCTGGTTGAGATGGATGGCTTTGAAGGTAATGAAGGTATCATTGTTATTGCTGCGACCAACCGTCCAGACGTACTTGATCCAGCATTATTACGTCCAGGTCGTTTTGACCGTCAAGTAACCGTTGGTCTACCTGATATCCGTGGTCGTGACCAGATCTTGAAAGTACACATGCGTAAAGTACCAATCAGCGATGACGTTGAAACAGTACTGATTGCACGTGGTACCCCAGGTTTCTCTGGTGCTGAACTTGCTAACTTAGTTAATGAAGCCGCACTATTTGCAGCGCGTGGTAATAAACGTACTGTATCAATGGCTGAATTTGAAAAAGCTAAAGATAAGATCTTAATGGGTGCTGAACGTAAGAGCATGGTAATGAGCGAAGAAGAGAAAACGATGACAGCGTATCATGAAGCTGGTCACGCAATCGTTGGTCGCTTAGTCCCAGATCATGATCCTGTTTATAAAGTAAGTATCATTCCACGTGGTCGTGCGCTGGGTGTAACTATGTACTTACCTGAACAAGATCGCGTGAGTCATTCAAAGCGTCATTTAGAAAGCATGATCTCAAGTCTTTACGGTGGTCGTATTGCTGAAGAAATTATCTTTGGTAAAGACTATGTATCAACGGGCGCATCAAATGATATTGAACGTGCAACGGATATTTCTCGTAAAATGGTCACGCAATGGGGTCTATCTGAAAAATTAGGTCCAATGAAGTTTGCTGACGAACAAAATGAAGTATTCCTTGGTGGCGGTGGCTCACAAGCTGCAAGCATGTCTGCTGACACCGCGAAACTGATTGATGAAGAAATTCGTTTCTTAGTGGATACTAACTACGCTCGTTCACTACAGATATTAACGGACAATATTGATATTTTGCATTCAATGAAAGATGCATTAATGAAATATGAAACGATTGATGCCAAACAACTTGATGACTTAATGGCACGTGTTGAAGTTCGTCCACCTGCGGACTGGGGCGAAAGCTACGGTACACTGGATGATGAACCAGCTAAAGCTGTGAAAAAAGAAACTAAAGTTGATAGTCAAGAAGCTAGTGAAAAAGATAGTGACAAGAAAGATGCAGAATAAGCGTTAGCTTACTCGGTATTACTTTTTAGCTATTAATTCATGATAGAATAAACCTCGAGTCTAACTCGGGGTTTTTTTTTAGGGACAAAAACGATAATGCAGTTAAACTTAACGACCAATAGCGGCAGTGTGAAAATACTTGATCTTACGCAGCCGATAGTGATGGGTATTTTAAATGTAACGCCAGATTCATTTTCTGATGGTGGTCAGTATCACGCTTTAGACGCGGCTTTTAAGCAAGCTGAAAAGATGGTCGCTGATGGCGCTAAGATTATTGATATTGGTGGTGAGTCAACTCGACCTGGCGCAAGTGCGGTTAGTTTAGAAGAAGAACTAATACGTGTTATACCTATCATTAAACTCATATCTGCACAGCTTGATGTGGTGATCTCTATCGATACCAGCAAAGCACAAGTGATGCGTCAAGCCATTGCTGCAGGCGCACATATTATCAATGATGTGCGAGCGTTACAGGAAGAGGGAGCATTACAAGCGGCAGCTGACTTGGCTGTACCTGTGTGTATTATGCATATGCAAGGCCAACCAAGTACTATGCAAAATGCACCTTGCTATCAAGATGTCACCGCTGAAGTAGTGGCGTTTTTACAGCAACGTATTGATGCTTGTATTCACGCAGGTATTAAACGTGAGCATATTATTCTCGACCCTGGTTTTGGTTTTGGCAAAACACTTGAACAGAATTTCCAGTTACTGGCGGATACCCCAGTCTTTCATCAGTTCGATTTACCTGTGCTAATTGGTGTTTCGCGAAAGTCGATGATAGGTAATTTATTACACTGTGATGAATCTCAGCGCTTAGCGGGCGGTCTTGCCTGTGCAAGTCGTGCTGCTACCGATGGCGCGCACATATTTCGTGTTCACGATGTCAGAGAAACCGCTGATGTTTTAGCTATCGTGGCACAACTTGCTAAACACCGCGTTAGTAAGCGTGATTAGAATAATAAAAGCATAATAAATAACGATTTTAATTAAAAATAAATTGGTTGGGATTATGTCTCAACTGGTAATGAAAGATATTAGGGATTAAATATGTCAAGAAAGTATTTTGGTACCGATGGTATTCGTGGCCTTGTTGGTAAAGCACCAATTACACCTGAGTTTGCACTTAAATTGGGTTGGGCGGCAGGTAAGGTACTTGCGAAACAAGGCACCAAGAAAGTTCTTATCGGTAAAGATACACGTATTTCTGGTTACATGCTGGAATGTGCTTTAGAGGCTGGTTTATCGGCTGCAGGTCTTGATGCTGCATTTATGGGACCAATGCCAACTCCGGCTGTTGCTTATTTAACACGTACATTCCGCGCAGAAGCGGGTATTGTGATCAGTGCATCACACAACCCATATCATGATAACGGTATTAAATTTTTCTCAGCTAATGGTACAAAATTACCTGATGACGTTGAACTGGCGATTGAAGCGCAGTTAGACAAAGAATTGACCTGTGTTGAATCTGCATTACTTGGTAAAGCAGTACGTATTGAAGATGCGGCTGGTCGTTATATTGAATATTGTAAAAGTACCTTTCCATCACGTGCTAGTCTAAAAGGCCTAAAGATTGTATTAGATTGTGCCCATGGTGCAACTTATCATATCGCGCCAAATGTATTTAAAGAGTTAGGTGCCGAGATTATTACGATTGGTGTCAGTCCCAATGGTTTGAACATTAATGATGGTTGTGGTGCTACTGAACCTGCAGCATTGGCTGCGCGCGTTATTGCCGAAAAAGCCGATCTTGGTATTGCTTATGATGGTGATGGTGATCGTTTGATGATGGTTGATCATACCGGTTATGTTATTGATGGCGATGAAGTGCTTTATATTATTGCCCGTGATGCATTACGTAATGGTGATCTTAAAGGCGGTGTTGTTGGTACGCTCATGGCCAATATGGGCTTAGAGCTTGCGCTTAAATCATTAGGCATTCCATTTGCACGTAGTGCGGTTGGCGATCGTTATGTTGTTGAAATGCTGCTTGAGAAAGGTTGGCGCATTGGTGGTGAAAATTCAGGCCATATTATTTCTCTGGATCACACCACCACAGGTGACGGTATCGTATCAAGCTTGCTAGTATTGGCAGCTATGGTGCAAAGTGGTTTAACATTAAAAGAATTACGCTCTGGCATGAGTAAATTCCCACAGGTGTTAGTCAATGTGCGCTTTAGTGGTGATTCGGACCCATTATTAGCTGAATCAGTACAGCAAGCGGTTAAAGATGTCGAACAAGAACTTGCTGATCGTGGTCGTGTGTTACTGCGCAAATCAGGTACTGAACCGCTCATCCGCGTGATGGTTGAAGGTGAAGATGAAGCGCATGTTTTAGCGCTGGCAAATAAAATTGCGGATGCGGTTAAAGCAACATTTTAAACCCGCGTAGATAGTCATTTTAAGGCTTATTAGTATACGGCAACTGGTGTTGTTTTGCGCTAAAGCCTTTTATTCATTGTTTTTTTAATAATCAGCTTGCAACTAGGGTAGAGGTTAGATAATATCTGCTTCGCTTTACCACTTATCGTGATTTAGTTAGAGATTGACTGAATATCGAATTAAGTGTCCCTTACCTCGGGTAAGGATGTTCGATAAAGCTATATTAAACCTTTTGAGATTTAGGTATTAAAATGTACGAAGTTATTATTGTTATTTACTTAATTGTTGCACTTGCAATCATTGGATTCGTTCTAATGCAGCAAGGCAAAGGCGCTGATATGGGTGCTAGCTTTGGTTCTGGTGGTTCAAATACTGTATTTGGTGCTGGCGGTTCAGGTAACTTTTTAACTCGCGTTACTGCAATCCTTGCTGTTGCATTTTTTGCTTTAAGCCTAGTGCTTGGTAACTTATCTACGCAATCGGAAACTGATGTGATTTTAGATGCTGAAAAACCAGTAATCACAAGTGATGTTCCTGTAGCGCCAGTAAGCAACAGCGACGTACCTCAATAAGAATTAAGCCGTGGTGGTGAAATTGGTAGACACGCCAGCTTGAGGGGCTGGTGTCCGAAAGGACGTGCGGGTTCAAGTCCCGCCCACGGCACCAAATAAGAAAAACCTTAGTATTTTATACTAAGGTTTTTTTTTACCTGAATTTTAGTTTAAATAGATTTAATCGTACATTATCCTTATTTTAGAATGATTTATGTCTATTGTTTACTGCTGTTAGATTGATTCATTATTAAAGTGAATTTAGCCTTGCTTATTGTAGTTGCAATAGCCTATAATCAGCGCAGTAAGATTGTTGTCGCGGGATGGAGCAGTTTGGTAGCTCGTCGGGCTCATAACCCGAAGGTCGTTGGTTCAAATCCAGCTCCCGCAACCATTTTATACCTGTTGATAAGGCTAGTTAACAGTGTGCAAATAGCATTACATAAATTTAATTTATCTCGGTAAATCTAATTTACGTAATACTATTGGCTTCTTGCTTATTATTCATTTAATAAGCGTCACGCAAGTGACATACAAGGTCTAGTAGTAAGAAGCCCCGCCTTATAGTCGGGGCTTTTTATTTTTTAAATTACGGGCATATGCCCTTTTTTTGTTTTTATGGAGGGTTGTTTTGGCGAGTCTAGAACAAACAATAACTGAATTGTTGGAACCAACAGTTGAAATGTTAGGTTTCGAACTTATTGGTATTGAGTTTACACGAGCTGGTAAGCACTCGACATTACTTGTTTACATCGATCATGAAAACGGTATTTTCGTTGATGATTGCTCGAAAGTAAGTCATCAAATTAGCGCGATCATGGACGTTGAAGATCCAATCAGCACAGAGTACTTTTTAGAAGTATCTTCACCTGGTATGGAACGACCACTATTTAAAGCATCACATTATGCAGACTATTGTGGTTCTGAAATTAAAGCATTATTACGTATGGCTGTTAATGGCCGTCGTAAATTGAGAGGCGTTATCAAAAGTGTTGACGGTGATATGATCACTGTAACAATTGATGGCAAAGACGAAGTCTTTGCACACGCAAATATCCAAAAAGCAAATATTGTTCCAAAATTTGACTAACGAGGCGTCCGGGAATGAATAAAGAAATTCTGTTAGTTGTTGATGCAGTTTCTAACGAGAAAGCACTACCTCGTGAGAAAATCTTCGAAGCAATGGAAA
>NZ_JASJHF010000004.1:0-2907 GCF_033791185.1 Moritella sp.
CTCTGCAGAAAGATAAGATCAAGATATTACTGCTTGAAGGACTACACCAAAGTGCAGTTGATACATTTACTGATGCCGGCTATAGCAATATCGAGTCGATTAAAACCGCAATAAGTGAAGAAGAACTGTGTGAAAAAATTAAAGATGTCCATTTTGTTGGTATTCGTTCACGTACTCATTTAAATGCAAACGTCATTGCTGCAGCAGACAAGCTGGTTGGCATAGGTTGTTTTTGTATTGGTACTAATCAGGTTGATCTGGCTGCTGCTCACAAAGCTGCGATCCCTGTATTTAACGCCCCATTCTCGAACACTCGGAGTGTGGCAGAATTAGTACTTGGCGAAATTTTATTATTATTACGTGGTATTCCAGAGAAGAACGCCAAAGCACATCGTGGCGAATGGCTTAAGTCTGCAACGGGTTCTTACGAAGCACGTGGTAAGCAGTTGGGTATTATTGGCTATGGTCATATCGGTATTCAATTAAGTATTTTGGCAGAGAACTTAGGTCTGCGTGTTAAGTATTACGACATTGAAACTAAGCTTTCTTTGGGTAATGCCCAGCAGATCATGAGCATGCAAGAATTGCTAGCGACCTCAGATATTATCTCGCTACATGTACCAGAAACCCCACAAACGAAATTGATGATGGGCGAAGTTGAGTTTGCACAAATGAAACAAGGTGCAATCTTCATTAATGCGTCACGTGGTACTGTGGTTGATATTGATGCACTTGCTTCTGCCTTAGCGAGCAAGAAAATAGCTGGCGCGGCGATTGATGTATTCCCTATCGAACCATCATCAAATGATGATGAATTCCTGTCGCCGCTACGTGAGTTTGATAATGTACTGCTAACGCCACACGTGGGTGGTAGCACTCAGGAAGCTCAAGAGAACATCGGCTATGAAGTGGCAGGTAAACTAACCAAATACTCTGACAATGGCTCATCGCTGTCTGCAGTCAACTTCCCTGAAGTTTCACTACCGACACATGAAGGCTCAAGCCGTTTGATGCATATTCACCATAACCAACCGGGTATTTTAAACCAGATCACGCAAACATTTGCTGAAGAAGGGGTTAATATTTCCGGTCAATACCTACAAACCTCAGGTGATATTGGTTACGTGGTAATTGATGTTGAAAGTGATCATGCTGAACGCGGTTTAGCAAAACTTAAAATGATTGACGGTACCATTAAAGCGCGTCTATTACGCTAGGTTTACCCCTGATGAATAGCTAAAACCGCTTAACAGGCTCGCCCGTTAAGCGGTTTTTTTATAGCCATGCCGCTTAGCTGTCATGCTTTAAGCAAATCAATATTGAGCAGTGCTAGTTTGCCACGCTGTAATTACATTCTGTTTTTCCACGGTTTTCAAATGTCGACTGACAACTTTTCTTGCTGAACCAATTTCAATCGCAATTTGTTAGTGAGTCGCAGTGAGCGTATGTGGCTTGATGAGGGAGCTCGCGTGCAGATACAGCGGTTTCAGTTAGGCCTCAGCGGGATAACGGCGATTACCGATAAAAAAAATCCCCGAGCTCACACTCAGGGATTTTATGGGTAAATCTAATTAGTTAGATTACATATGCCTAGGCAGTTTAGATTATAGTACGTCTACGCTGTTTAGGTCTTTGTGAGCTTGTTCTAGACGAGCTACAAGACTTGTTTGACCAGCGCGTAACCAAACACGTGGATCATAATGTTTCTTGTTTGGTGCATCAGCGCCAGTCGGGTTACCGATTTGACCTTGAAGGAATTCTTTCTTACCTTCGTAGTAGTCTTTGATACCTTCCCACGTAGCCCACTGTGTATCAGTATCGATGTTCATTTTAACAACACCGTAACCGATTGATTCTTGGATTTCAGCTTCTGAAGAACCTGAACCACCGTGGAATACGAAGTTTAGCGTGTTAGCTGGTAGGCCAAATTTCTCTGAAACGTATGCTTGTGAATCACGTAGGATAGTTGGAGTTAGTACAACGTTACCTGGCTTGTATACACCGTGTACGTTACCGAAAGAGGCAGCGATAGTGAAACGTGGGCTGATAGCGTTCAGTTTTTCGTAAGCGTATGCAACGTCTTCTGGAGAAGTGTAAAGCTCAGATGCGTCCATTTCAGAGTTGTCTACGCCATCTTCTTCACCACCAGTACAACCTAGTTCGATTTCGATAGTCATGTCCATCTTAGCCATACGCGCTAGGTATTCACCACAAGTCGCGATGTTTTCTTCTAGTGATTCTTCAGAAAGATCTAACATGTGTGAGCTAAATAGTGGCTTACCAGTTTGTGCGAAGAATTCTTCACCAGCGTCTAGTAGTCCGTCGATCCAAGGTAGTAGTTTCTTAGCCGCGTGATCTGTATGGATGATAACTGGAACACCATAAGATTCAGCCATAACGTGTACGTATTTAGCACCGGCGATAGCGCCCATGATAGAACCGCCGTGACCTTCAAGACCAATACCTTTACCAGCGAAGAATGCAGCGCCGCCGTGTGAGAACTGGATGATCACTGGAGATTTAGCTTTTGCAGCCGCTTCTAAAGTACCGTTGATTGAATCAGTGCTTACCATGTTTACAGCAGGTAGAGCGAAGTTGTTTTCTTTAGCAATAGCAAAAACTTTTTGCACGTCATCGCCTGTTACAACACCTGGTTTTACAACATCAAAGATCTTAGACATAATATTAGCCTTATTGTTTATATATTTAAGTACTGAATCATTCAGCACAAATTTTTAAAATATTTTTTGCCATCACAATCCGTGACAGCAAAACAACGATTCATTATTATTTCTTTTGTTAATGGTTAAAACTGGGATAGAAGAAGTCTTCGTCATCCTTGTAGCAAAAGAATGTTGAAAGAACCGATACAATCCTGAGCGCGCTTCTGACATAGTAATAATCAAA
>NZ_JASJHF010000005.1:0-5431 GCF_033791185.1 Moritella sp.
TTTTCTATTGAGTTTTCCTAGTAAATTCTATCTCATCATTATATTTTGTGGTCATATTTTGGAACACTATAATTGTCGTTAACTCAACAATTTCATCATCGTTATAATAGCAACGCAGCTGGTCAATATGTCTGTCGGTGACATGTAATGACGTATCGGTTATTGCATCTGTATAAGCCAGCACCGCGCACTCTTGTGGTTTGAAATCACTACATTGTTGCCAATCTAATAATTTATCCTTATTCAACCTTTCTTTGAGACTCTGTAATACTTTAGAATCATGCTCAATGGTAAATTCACACTGATTCAGCTGTGCAACGCGTACACTCATCAGTGCATGGATATAAGGCTTGATAGGGGAGCTTTTTCTGTTAATTGTTTTGTATAATAAGAATGTAGCGGTAAATAATTTAGGTCTACGTCCCAATATTTGCGCAGGCTTTAAGGTTTTATTTTGTTTTCTTTCTAGCAACCATAAAAATGGACGTATAAACCACGAGTACTGGCTTGATTGTAATTTGGGGATACGCATAACTAACCTCGATGCATTGCTGTGTTTATTTGTATGACCATGCATTGCAACACTAATTATGGTTTAAATTAAGCAATAGGGTAAATTTGTGGTAGATTATTCATTGCTAAGTAAAAAGCCGAGTTCCATAAGAGCTTAATAAGTTTTAAATAAGGGTTACACTAAATGACGACGTATTATACTGCGGCTGATCTTGCTGAAGAGTTTTCGATCACGCGACGTGCTATCCGCTTTTATGAGACAAAAGGATTGTTGCAATCGGAACGTCGAGGACGGTTTATGTATTATGATTACCGTCAACGCGCTCGCTTAATCATTATCTTACGCAGTAAACGTTTAGGCATTAGTTTAGAGTCTGCAAAACATTACTTGGCCCTGTATGATGATAAACCTGATAGTCCGCCCCGTATGTTATACATGCTGCATCAGAGCCGTACACGATTAGATGAATTACGTGAGCAGCAACTTGCGTTGCAAGAAAGTATCGCGGAGCTGGAAACGCTAGAAAAGATTGCAATGCAGGATTTAACTGCCTGCGACATCGATATTGAATCAAGCTATAAAGATTACCTTGATGAGTTAACAGAGCACGGCAAGCATGAACTTATTGAGTCCCAGCCATAGTAATATCATCGGTATTACTATCGTCTTTTGAGTTTATGATTGGTGAATATAGTGCATTATAAAATCAGTGATTGCATTAATGTCGTTCAAGTCTAAATAAGTTAAACCTTTATCGAATAATGCCTTCTTATCAATCGCTGCATCAGTGGCGATGGCTATTATGTGCTGATCATCAACGGCCAATAATGGTTTGCCTAAGCAAGGGCGATGCAGTTCTATTTTAGTAAATGCTTCATGACGAAACCCTTCGACTAATACTAGGTCTAATTCATCCGTATTGAGCCAATTTAATTGGGTGATCAGTTTCGGCTCTTTAGGTTGAGCTTGCTCTGCAAATAATATACTGCGATGCGGTGAAGATAGAACCATTTGGCAAGCGCCAGACTTCCTTAATTTATAACTGTCTTTGCTAGGATCATCCATTTCGACATCATGGTGGCTGTGTTTTACCATGCCGATACGTAAACCGCGTGCGGTTAATTTTGGTAGTAGCTGAGTAATTAAGGTTGTTTTACCTGTACCACTAAATGCAGCAAAACCAAGCAATGGGATAGGGAAGTGGGCTAGCGTAGACATAATGAATGCTCGTCTATTTATTGTGGGAGTAAATCAGTATAAAAAAAAGAGGCCGCATAAGCGACCCCTTTATATCAATACCTGAGTATAATTAATTAGGACATTATTTTTAATATCCTAATAATTACATTAGAGTGCTGGTTTTTCTTCACAAGCTAATTTGGCACATTCAATAGCATGTTGTTTATCACTTTCTTCTAATTCTTCGTCTTCAACGAATGTCGGTAATGGTTTATGTTCAGTCGCAAGGAATGAATAAATTACCGGTAAGATGAATAGTGTAAACAGCGTACCGATTGCAAGACCAGATACGATCACAATACCAATACTAAAGCGCTGTTCAGCACCAGCACCTGTTGCATACATTAACGGGATAAGACCCGCAATCATTGCCGCAGTTGTCATTAGAATTGGGCGTAAACGTACTTTTGCTGCTTCGATTACAGCGTCAGTTCGGCTCTTACCATGATGAAGCTGTTCTTCTTTAGCAACTTCACAGATCAAGATACCGTGCTTAGTAATCAAACCAACGAGGGTAATCAAACCAACCTGAGAATAGATATTCATGGTTGATAGACCCCAAGCCAGAGATACCAATGCCCCCGATACCGCAAGTGGTACAGATACCATGATAACTAATGGATCACGTGCGGATTCAAACTGAATGGCAAGTACTAGGTAAATAATGGCAAGTGCAAGCGCAAATGTCATATATAACGCACTACCTTCAGTTACAAACTGTCGTGATTCACCCATAAAGTCATAACGGTAACCTTTTGGAAGTGTCGTTGACGCTGTGTTTTCGAACCATGTGATAGCATCACCCATCGCCACACCTGGACTTGTTACAGCACCAATCGTTGCTGAGTTAAGTTGGTTGAAGTGAGGGAGCGAACGTGGTTCTGCAACTACATCAATGGTAATCAAGCTGCCTAATGGTACTGCGCGGCCATCAGCTGCACGTACGTAGTAGCTATTCATTGACTCAGGGTTCAAACGGTATTTACGTTCGACTTGAGGGATAACCTCGTAAGAACGACCATTTAAATCAATACGGTTAACGTAACCATCAGACATCATTGTACTTAGTGTAATACCAATGTCTTGCATGGTAATACCGTAAGCGCCAGCTTTGTCTTTATCGATGTTAATCTTCATTGTTGCTGAATCGTAGTTAAGATCTAACTCCGAATACACAAATAATGAATTAGATTGTACTTCGGTCAATACGTCACTTGCTACTTGGAATAGGCTTTCAAAACTATTCGGTGTAGTAATAACAAACTGTACAGGTAGACCAGAACCAGCACCTGGTAATTCAGGCATTTGGAAGGCAATAACAGACATACCAGGTACATCTTTAACAAGTCCAGTTATACGCTCAACAACCTCACCTTGGCTTGCTTCACGTTCACTCCAAGGTACCATAGACGCAATACCAAATGCTTGGTTTGAGTTAGGTACACCAGAGAAGATCTGAGCGTAAGCAATTTCAGGTTGTTCGTTTAGTTTGTCGTTAACTTCACTCATCGAGTTTTCAATGTAATCCAAGTTAGCATTTGATGGTGCTGTACCCATCATCATCAATACACCTTTATCTTCAGACGGTGCAAGTTCACTTGGAATAAATTTAAATAACATTGGCATCGCTGCGAATACGATGATCGCAAACGCAATGACAACTGGACGTTTATGCATTACAGCGCTGATCATTCTTTCATAGCTGTTAGTCATGCGTTCAAGGAAGTTATGTACTATTTGTTCAAACTTGCTTGGTTTCGCATTTGCTAACAAGATTTTAGAACACATCATCGGTGATAATGTTAGTGCTAAAATACCTGAAATGAATACCGCACCAGCAAGGGTAAGGGCAAACTCTTTAAATAACGCACCTGTAATACCACCCATTAACGCGATTGGCGCATATACCGCACCCAGTGTTAATGTCATCGCAATAACAGGAACTGCAATTTCACGTGTACCTATGACTGCAGCGCGGAATGGGGACTCACCGAGTTTAATGTGACGGTCAATATTTTCTAATACAACAATCGCATCATCTACCACCAAACCAATTGCCAGTACCATCGCCAGCAGTGTCATTAAGTTCCACGAGAAACCAAATGATTGCATTACCATTGCCACACCAATCAAAGACAGTGGGATAGTAACAATAGGAATAATAACGGCACGGAGCGAACCAAGGAATAATGTAATTACCACGATCACGATAAGTGCTGCTTCGATAATGGTTTTAATTACTTCTTTGATTGATTCATTAATTGCAACAGTCGAGTCATACATCACGTTCATGCTGATGTTTGTCGGTAAGTTACGTTCAAGTTCTGGTAATAAGTCTAATACGTCGGCAGCAATATTGATCGGATTTGCTGTTGGCGCGGCATTCACGGCGGCTACAACGGCTTCTTTACCATTTGCTGAGGCACGGTATACATCATGACTCTTCTCTAAAGTAACTTTTGCAATGTCACTTAAGCGAATAACTTGACCTTTATCGGTTGAAACAACCAGGCGTTCAAGATCTTCAACGCTCGCAACTTGGGTATCGGCATTACCATTGTAAAGCACGAATTCACCAATTGCCTGACCTGTTGCAGACTGATAGTTATTACTATTCAGTACACCCATAATTTCGGTTGCAGTAAGGTCATACGCAGCCATTTTTAATGGGTCTAACCAAACACGTAGTGCGTATTTAATACCACCATACATGTCAACTTTAGAAACACCATTAATCGTGAACAGCTGTGGATTGATTACACGGTCAAGATAGTCGGTTACCTGACTTGAAGACAGCTCATCACTACTAAAGGCAATATACATTACCGCAGTCGTTGAACCTGTAGACATCGTCACTGTTGGATCTTCTGCTTCTTTTGGCAGTTGTGAGCGAACGGAGTTCGTTTTTGCCAAAATATCAGAAAGTGCAGCATTTGGATCGGTATTTAGTTTCATCGTAATGGTAATTGTAGATTTACCTAATACACTTGATGACGTCATAAAATCGATGTTATCTGCTTGGGCTACCGCTTGCTCTAAGGGCTGAGTAATAAAGCCTTGGATCAAATCGGCACTGGCGCCATAGTAGCCAGTAGATACGGTAACAACCGTATTGGTCATGTCAGGGTATTCTCGAACCTGCATTTTGAAAATTGCTTGTACACCAAGCAATGCGATCAAAAAGCTGATAGATACCGCTAGAACAGGACGCTTGATAAAAATATCAGTAAAGCGCATGTATCCTCCGATTAAAGCATTGGTGTTTCAGCTGGTACTTTCAGTGTATCGTTTTCAATAATTCGCACTTTAGCGTGATTACTTAAACGTACTTGACCTGATGTGACAATTTTGTCACCGGCTTTAACGCCTTCCAATACATGAGCGATTGCATCAATACGTTCGCCAACTTTAACAACAGATTGTGTTACACGTAGATCGCCATTTTCGTCTTCGCGAACAATATAAACATTGTCACCGTAAAGCGTAAATGTGATAGCCGTTTGTGGAACCGTAATTTGATTTTCGACGGTTGGTAAAATGACATTTGCACGTGCGAACATACCTGAACGAAGTTGTGAATCGTTATTTGGAATATCAGCTTGGATTTGGATCAAACCACTTTGGTAGTTTACAGCTGGTTCGATTGCGCTAATTTTACCGCTGAATGCTGTTTCAGGA
>NZ_JASJHF010000006.1:0-2723 GCF_033791185.1 Moritella sp.
GAAACAATTGACAAGGTTGGAGAGTTTGATCAGGAGTCGGGACAGGGCATTGCCATTCAAATCGATATTGAAGACGCGGTCGGAGTTGCCCATCAGGTTAAGACATTAACTAAGGCAGTAGAGGATGAGCTATGAAGCAGCATAAAGTAACTCGAGTAATAGATGTGATGGCCAATGCCTATGTAATGGTCGATGGAATAACAACAGTTAAAGAAGGTATTCGATTAGCACGGCAACATACCGTAAAAGCGTTAATAGTGAATAAACGTCACGATAATGATGAATACGGTATCGTTTTGATGAATGATATTGCTAAGAAGGTGCTAGCACAGAACCGTTCTGTTGAGCGTACTAATATTTATGAAATCATGACCAAGCCAGCGCTATCTGTCGCACCTGATATGAACGTTAAATACTGTGCGCGTTTATTTGAACATTTTGGACTTAGTCGTGCTCCTGTCATTAAAGATGGCGAAGTTATTGGTATGGTGAGTTACAATAATATCGTGCTAAACGGTATGGCGTTAGATGATTAAGGCAGTCAAATATACCCAAGACACCTCAATATGCTGAATCCTGCATCTTGAGGTAGTTAAGCAAAACAGACCACAAATTTATAGTTTCTAAGTCGGTAGGGGCGAAAGCGACTTAGCTTTTCAGTCGTTCTGAAGGAAGCCTTGAGTGCCATCACTAACCGTAGCTTAAAGAACATAAAAGGGAGAAAAAGTAATGACGATTCCTTTTTCAATCGAATGATTAATGACTGCAAAAATGTATCGCTTAGATTCAAATAATAAGTTCATGGGTGAAATTATTGTTAAGCTAATTGGTTATGTAAGCTGGCGTAATAACTATCTTCTTTTAACAACGTTGAGATGAGTATGGCTGTACTGCTATCACTCACTATTTGTCAGGCTAAAGACTGCGATACGATAGCCAAACAATGAGTATGTTTAAATTGTATTTAAATGTAGTTAAATATTTTTGAACTTCACTCCAATACAAACGGTTCAATCAGGCCTATCGGTTACCGCACCTGTTGAAGCAGAGCTTACTGTTCTGGCATATTTTGCGAGTAACCCACGTGTATATTTTGGTGCTGGTTGTTTCCAATTAGACTGCCTTTGAGTCATTTCTTGGTCGCTAATATTAAGCGTTATTTCACGATTTTCTGCATCAATGGTAATACTGTCGCCATTTTTTACCAACGCAATGGCACCACCTTCGTATGCTTCCGGCGTGATATGCCCTACAACAAAACCTCTGCTGCCACCTGAAAATCGTCCATCTGTAATGAGTGCAACATCGTTGCCTAAACCTTTACCCATAATAGCAGCAGTAGGACTCAACATTTCTCGCATTCCAGGGCCACCTCTTGGTCCTTCGTAGCGAATAACAACCACATCACCAGCGACTACTTGTCCATCCATAATTGCGGCAAAACCTTGTTCTTCGGAGTCATATACTTTAGCTGTACCTGTAAAGCTTAAGCCTTCTTTACCTGTGATTTTTGAAACTGCACCTTGAGGTGCTAAATTACCGCTGAGTATAACCAAGTGACTGTCTTTTTTAATGGGTCTATCAAAAGGTAAAATAATAACCTGTCCGTCAGGATAATCAGCAACCTCTGCCAAATTTTCGGCCATGGTTTTGCCTGTTACGGTCAAACAATCACCATGAAACAACCCTGCATCTAATAACCGTTTCATCAAAGGCTGAATACCGCCGATTTCAATTAACTCAGACATTAAATATTGACCACTGGGACGTAAATCAGCAATAACTGGCGTTTTTTCACCAATGCGTACAAAATCATCTAATGTCACTTCAACCCCAACCGTGTCTGCCATTGCAATTAAATGTAGTACAGCGTTGGTTGAGCCTCCTAAAGTAATGATTAGCGTGATGGCATTCTCAAATGCTTTTTTGGTCATAATATCTGACGGTTTAATATCATGTTCAAGCAAGTGAATAATCGCTTTTCCTGCATCCACACAGTCTTGTTTTTTATGCTTTGAAATTGCATTTTGCGCAGAGCTATTGGGCATGCTCATGCCTAAAGCTTCAATCGCTGAGGCTAACGTGTTTGCCGTATACATGCCACCGCAAGAGCCCGGTCCGGGAATCGCTGTTTTTTCAATATGCTCTAATTGAGTGATGGGAATGTCACCGTTTGCATAACTACCTACGGCCTCGAATACTGAAACGATATCCGTATGATCTTCACCAGGCATGATGGTGCCTCCATAGACAAAAATAGAAGGCCGATTGAGACGTGCAAGCCCCATTAAACATCCAGGCATATTTTTATCACAACCTCCAATAGCAATAATACCGTCATGTCCCATCCCTGCCGAGACCGCCTCGATGGAATCGCAAATTACTTCACGTGATACCAAAGAATACTTCATACCTTCGGTGCCCATTGAAATACCATCCGACATAGTAATGGTATTATAAATAACGCTTTTAGCACCCGCGCTATCGACACCTTTACCAACTTCTTCTGCGAGCTTGTTGATGTGCATGTTACAGGGCGTTACCATTGACCAGGTTGAGGCAATACCTACCTGAGATTTTTTGAAATCTTCATCACCAAAACCAACGGCCCTCAACATAGAGCGACTAGGGGCCTGTGCTACACCATCTACAATTTTTTGTGAATATTTACGTGGCTTATTTGTACTCATATCTTGATATTCCTTTTCAGCTTCAATAAATGC
>NZ_JASJHF010000007.1:0-10917 GCF_033791185.1 Moritella sp.
ACGTGTACCGTCAAACGCCTTGTCTTGGTTATATAAAAATAGTGCCAATAAGTACAATCAAGACGATTTAAAGTTATTAGTGAAGATATTGGGCATTTATCCTCCAGGCAGCGTGGTGCGATTATCAAATGAGCAAATAGGCATGGTGCTGTCAGTAAACTCTGATCGATTACTGTATCCAAATATTCTAATTTATGATGGCGAAGTACCACGTGCAGAAGCACCTATCATAGACTTGGAAGAACGAAAGTTAACCATTACTGGGGTGATTAAGCCGGATAAACTACCAGAACGAATTAATGAATATTTAAATCCGAGAAGTCGAATTAGTTATTATTTTGAAAGTACAAAAAGTGAATAGTCATTAAGATATATACAATTAGTGTATATATACTATAATTGCCCGCTGCTAAATATTAAGGTTAATAATTTTGAATACGTTACAACGTGGTTTTACCCTAATTGAATTGGTTATTGTGATTATTGTGCTGGGGGTATTATCCGCTACTGCATTACCACGCTTTATTAACTTGGCTGATGATGCTGATATTGCTGTTGTCGAAGGTACCGCGGGTGCGTTGCAAGGGGCGGTAAATCTTGCGCACAGTAAATGGGTGATCATGGGATCTGCTACCGATTTAAACGCTAACAACGATATTCAACTATATGGTTCAGGGACTGAAGGACTTATTGACTTTAATGCCGCTGGCTGGCCAGCACAGAGTTTTGTTGGTCCTGACTCTTCAATTGAAACTGGTAATCTTGATGATTGTGTCTCGCTATGGAATACGATCTTGAACACAGGCAGTAGCAAGCTTGACTCAGACGGCAACAGCGATGAGTTTACTGCGGTTTACGGCTATTTTAACGATCCTGTTGAACCTGATGGGGTTTGCCAGTATCAACGAACGAATAACCGCTCATTATACATTCGCTATGATTCTAATATAGGTAGGGTGTCGACTCACTCTTAAAGTCCAATAACGATTCATTGCCAATGATGAATCGTTATTATTGATTATTTAATAGAGTGTTGAACTCATTATTCCGGCTGATTTAAACGCCAATCATACTCAAAATCGATATCACTAGGGTTTTGTTGAAATAGCCGTAAAGCTTGCTTTAACTCTGGTTTGGCATAGCGTTTTAAATGTTCGATTAAGGCGTGGTCATTATCGCCAAAATCCTCTGCATACCATTTATAGATACTCGAAACTTCCAAATCGCTGCCTTTAACTGTCACGCCTCGTGGGTGGTTTATATAAGCAACTGCACCCGCCGTTAATAGCTGTTCTGTGTTGCTCGCGGTAAAAGCGCTAGCCGCTAAATTTGGACAACCGTAACTAGCACAGTTCACTGCGTAATGGATACGTGGGTCTTGCCAAATAGGGCGTAGTATTTGGTGCTCAATGTCATTCAAGCTCAGTGTTTTTCCGTTGACGACCGCCGCATCATCATCCCATGGACCAAAAGAGAAAAAACGCTTACCGAGCTTAGTAATAGATTTGACAGGGTAGTTATCTAATATCAGTTCTACGGTCAGCGCATTGTATAAATTAATCCAGTAAGCTTGTTGCTGTGCTTTGCGGTATTGTAGGGGATCAATACGTTGTAGTTGAACAAGGTATTGCTTGAGCACCGTGCGATCTGAATTCGTCACCCCTTTGTAATTAAAAAAATTAATAGCAGTGTCATTTTCGCCGACGATTAAATAGCGGTTTAAAATATACTGCCACTGATTATGATTGATATCTTCACTCATCGATTCATTACTTGTCTGCCAATATGACGTCGTTGCAGCAACTGTGCTTTTTGAATAAAGTCCGCTACACAAGACTATGAGTAATAACCATAGAGTAAGGGTTATTGTGCTTGTTAATGATTGTTGATTGTTGTTCACATGTATCCCTGCTTTATATTAAGTTGTTGAGCACTTATTATTTTTATTTGATAGTTATATGGTATTTAGTGGTCTGACTGGGTAAATCTATTAAAGTAGTGTAAAAGCTCTGTTGGGCGCGTTCATTTTTGTATTATCATATACATATGTCAAATTATAGGCTATCTTTCGCTGCCTGAAATTTATTAATATCGATTTTATTACTGTTTGGAGTATGAGTGTCTTATAAGAATATTTGCGCCTCTTTATTATGCATTGCATTATTAATAACAAGTCAGGTTGATGCCCAAGAGACGACAAAAACTAGCCAAGAAAATACTGCGACTAGTAATACTGAGCATACAACCAAAATGCCTCACTTTGATACTGAATTTGCAGGTGTTCCTTTCATTATTTCAACTGATACACTAGGTACTGCAGTTGGTGCCGCTGGCATAATTAAACATGCAGGGCAACCACAAGCGTCAATTTTTGGTTTGGGTCTCTACAGCAAAAATGACAGTAATATTGGTTTTCTTTCATTTCAGAACTATGCACTACCAGGCTTAAAGTCGTGGCTATTTTCAACGGAATACTACCGTGGTTATTTAAGTAATGGTATTTATTACTTGCCCGTCCCAAAAGTGAGAGGTGAACGCCGAGCGACCAACGAAATTATTGCTGAGGGTACTGAGACGTCTCTACGTGTTAATGCGAGATATGTATTACCTTGGGGACTAGGCGCTAATGGCGCCGCGCGAAGTTTAATTCCGGAGCGTGGTGACATGGCGTTTAACCCGTTAACGTCAGGTGTGACGAGTATTAATGTAACGCCGTTTCAGCAACAAAGAGACATTACAGGGTATGATTATTTACCCAATACCTCACAAGGTTTAGAGCTAAAATTTGACTGGGATAATCGCGACAGTGTTGGTGATACCGAATCGGGCAGCCAAACTCGATTCACCGTACGTCGTGATTTTGGTAACGATGAACGCAACAGTTGGACAACGTGGGAATTAGAACAAAGTGCATTTGTGCCTTTTGATGAAAACATGTTCTTTAAAGAACAAGTCTTAGCATTTAACTATTACCTTGCCGACACCCCAACATGGGATAGTGGTACTGGGGTTGCGGGTAAGCACCGTCCACCCGCGTTTGCAGGTATTAAGCTCGGTGGTTTTAATCGCTTACGTGGTTATTCAACAGCGCAATTTTACAGCCGAAGCGCAGTCTCTTACAGTGCTGAATACCGAGTGAAACCGCATTGGCAGCCATTACAAAATTTACCATTTTATAGTTTTCCGTGGTGGCAATGGTCTGCCTTTGTTGAAACTGGGCAGGTTGCGGATAGCTTTGATATTGATGAGTTGCATGACGATTTGAAGTGGACCGCTGGTTTAGGCTTACGTTTTAACGTGGAAGGCGTGTTAGTACGTATTGATTTTGCAAAAAGTGAAAATGGTGGTCAAACGTGGTTTATGGTTAACCAGCCATTCTAGCGGCAAGGTAACGATAATAAAGACATAAAAAAGCCGTAATTGTAAGCCATTTAAAGGGTATGCAATTACGGCTTTTTAGTTTTTGCAATAAGGCCAAAATCAATTGTTACTTGTTGAACATTGACTTCAAATCTGCGAAAGGATTGTAAGTCGCTGACTCTTGGTTGTTATCACCGGCTTCAACTTCTGTCGCGTACTGATCTTGCTCGGTGTATTTAGAATGCTCGTTGTCATGGCAATATAAGCAGAGTAATTCCCAGTTACTACCGTCATTGGGGTTGTTACTGTGGTCATGATCCATGTGGTGAACCGTTAACTCTCTTAAGTTAGAATAAACAAACTCGCGTGTACAGCGGCCACATATCCATGGGAATAACTTAAGTGCTTTCTCGCGATAACCTTGTTCCATACGCTTATAAACAGCGCTAGTACCTAAAGTATCTGATGACATGATTGTTCATCCATAATAATAAAAAGGTTATTGTAAAAGTATATCAACCCCTGATCAACTGCTTATTTAGATCGGCTATTTAAGCCAGTGATTGGCTGCTGAACAAAAGTAGATAAGGTAAAGTGGATCGGGTAAAATACTGGTCATCCCAATTATCTGTATTTAATTTTACCTATGCCTGCTTCAAAAATAGATTCAACCGCACTTAAATACCTGTCGGCTTATTCAGATCAAGTTAAAAGCAAAGTAAAACTGATGTTAGAACAAGATACACTCGGTCAATTCTTATTAACTAAATATCCGCAAACCCATGCAATTACCAATGATAAAAAGCTACGTGAATTTGTCATGGAGCTGAAGAACAATTATTTAAAGAAATCATCACCGATCAGTAAGATCATTTATGATCCTAAAATTCATGTGGTGAATAATGCCCTAGGGTTACATACGTTTGTATCACGTGTGCAGGGCAATAAACTAAAGAGTAAAAACGAGATCCGTATTAGTGAAATGTTTAGACGTTGCCCTGAACCTTTTTTACAAATGATCACTGTTCACGAGTTGGCTCACATTCGCGAAAAAAACCACGACAAAGCTTTCTACAAGCTTTGTGAGCACATGCTGCCAGATTATCATCAGTTCGAATTTGAAATGCGTTTGTATTTAACCCAGGTCGAGTTTAGAGGTGAGATTTACTAGCTAAATTGGGTTGCGAGCAGAATTTATTTCATTGTTACTTTGCCACCCACCATCTTATAAGCTGGCGTACCTCTAATTAAGGTATCTCTTGCGAATACTTGTCCGCACTTAGGGCAAGTGCAGGGCGCTTCACAATAGTCAGTGACAATCCGCTCTTTAAAGCATTTAACTAAACTACCTTTACCGCCTTTACGGTACTTAAACAGTAGCGTTTTACATTTACTGCAAGATATCTCAACGGTTTGAGTCGGACCTTTCTTATTTGGTTTTGCCATTTTAATGTGTCGTATTAGAAGCTGTATAGGACGTAGTGGTATAGTTTACACGTTTCAGACGCTATTTCGTCAGGAACTTGCACGCAAATAGAATTAGTTTCAGGAGTGAAAAATACAAGCAGTGCTTTTTAAAATACTCTGCCATCACCAGTAGAGGTGTGTTTATTCTTGATTTGGTTAACTTTGTAGTTCAGGATAGTTACTTACACTCGCGAAGGTTTTCCTCAATGTCGACGCCGAAAAAAACAGCAATATCATCGAACAAGGTTACATTTGCGATCCTTGGACTGCTTATATTCGTGGTGATAAGTGTCGTGAGCACCTTTATCTATCGCGAGCGTATTAGTATTAGCGTGAGTAATTATTTCGTTAAAAGCTACGGCGTGAGAGTCGAGCAGTTAACCGGATTAGAGATTCAATTTGATTTACAACAGCCTTTGTTTATTGAAAAAATAACACTGGATAACCTTGCTCTAACTATAGATTATTTGCAGTTTGAGCAAGTGACTGAAAATCAAACCGCAGAAACTGACCCAAAAACCACGGCCAATGTTCTGATTATTCCTGAACTGCCTGATTGGATACCCGATCTCCATATTCACAATATGACGGTGCAGGCTGAGAATTTACCTGATTTCAGCGCGAATAAATTACAGTCTTGGTCAGCCCTTAAGTTAACTACCTTCGATGTTAAAAATATAGTCTTGCGTTATAACGATGCAAGCCCACAATTTGGGTTTTCTGTGTGGCTGCAAGATCAGCAACTGCTAACAGCCCAGTTAAACTATGTATCAAAAGACGTTAGCAGTGCTGATAGTCGCAACACTGATAATAACAAAATTCTGAAAGCACGATTGAACACGGACTTAAGCAAGGTTAATGCAATCGTTAGCCGCGTCTTACCCGAATTCAATGGCTTACTATCCGGCACGATAAAGCTGAAATTAGCGTTCGATCCACAACATATGGATCGCATGGCATTGTCTATTTTGCTTAACAATGCTGGACTGTCTGCTTTACCTCACAAGGCAGCACTGCACGAGCAGCAACAATCCTTAATTGCGAATACAAACTTAACGTTAGACACTGAGTTAGCTTTTGATGATAAAGGCTGGTTACCTGAGACAATCGACTTAAACTTAGTTGATATTGATCCTATCACTGTATCTGCAGACAACTGTTCAGCGTTTGGCGCATTATTTAAAATCGACAGTGGAGTATGCCAATCCTTCAAGCAAGGAGCATCGCCAAAACTAGCACCCGTTACGATAAGGCCGACGTTACCATTATCTCTGCAGGTGACGGTAGCAGAACGAAATATTGAGAATTGGCAGGTAACTGCGCAGCAACTGGCGACAACAGTATTAATGTCAGAAAATACATTAGCGCTGCAAGTGAATAAACTGCGACTCACCCCGCAATCTTGGCAAGGTGGTTGGGCTGTTTCAGCTACGAGTAACAGTCGATTTTTCAGCGCTATTGATGGACTAGCACCAATGCCGATACAAGTGACTGCAAAAGGAGTGATGGAGATTAACCTGGCAAGTGTACCACCACAAACTCAGTTACTTGTTAACCAAGCAAACATAGCTGCGCAGCAGTTTAAATATACCGATATGTCCAGTGACGATATTGCGCTCAAATTACTTGCCCCGACAACGATTAACATCGTAAACAATGAAGTATTACCTTTCAATTGGTCTTTTTCTACCACATTAATTAATAACCAATATCAACAGATGTATCAGATAAATACATTAACTGCGCAACATCAGGGCCAGTTTAGTGTTAACAAGGTGGTGCTTAGCTCTGATTGGCAGCTCGATGATACGGTTTTAAAAAGTAACAACACGCTTAGTTTGTCTAGTCTTGAGCCAAATAAAGCCGAAGGTTACTGGCTGCTGCCAACACAAGATATCCCGTCTGTAATAACGAAAATATATCCCTTACCAGCCGGGCTCGAGTTAGCTGCACAGATGACAAATCAGCTTAACTACAGGTTAAATTTGAATGCACAGCAACCGTATTTGACGGCTAATATTGTCGGTGAGATAACAGCTGATAGCGGCCATTTTAATGATATTAGTGCAGCAGATCTGAACACCCATTGGCGCTGTAAAATGGATGCCGAAGACGCGGATATTTTGGCATCATTAGCGGTGAAGTGTACGATAAATAGTGATGTTGCAACCGTTAATATGGGACCTGTTGTTCACAATATAAATGTATCGGCATTGGTATCATTGGCCGATGAGCAGTTACAAGTGGTTGTTGATAATGTCTCGGGCGAAGTTTTTTCAGGTACCGTTTCTGTTTCACCACTGATAATTACAGATTTTGATCATATTGTTGGTCAGATACAGGTTCGCCACCTATCTTTACCAGAGGCTATTGAATTATATCAAGTTCCAGGTGTAAAAGTGACTGGCTTATTAAAGGCAGAATTACCGTTTGTGCTGCAAGGATCGGCGGTATCGATAACCGATGGTATAATAGAAGGCCAAGGTGAGGGAGGCATCATCCAAATTAAGGATAATGCGACCATAGATCAGTTAAAACTAACCCAACCGCAATTACGTTATGCGTTGGAGCTATTGGAAAACTTGCATTATGATCGTTTGCATAGTGATGTGGACTTTAAACCCAGCGGAGAAACTAAATTAACGATTAATATCAAAGGACGCAATCCAAGTGTAGAGCGACCAATTGAGTTTAATTATTCTCATGAAGAAAATATACTGCAGCTATTTCGTAGCTTAAGAATTAATGATTCGATGTATGATGCACTGGATAAAATGAATAAGCCATAAGGATATAATATGATGAAAGCACTGTTATTTAGTGCAAGTTTACTTGTACTTATTGCCGGTTGTACGCCAACAGTACAACTTGCCGTTCCCGATAAACCGATTGTGATTAATTTAAACGTAAAGATTGATCATGAAATCAAAGTGAAAGTTGATAAAGAGCTAGATGATGTATTTAGCGACGATGAGTTATTCTAGCCAAAATGGAGCTTACAATGAAAAGAATTTTTTCAACCTTGATTATTTTATTTGCGATGTCTTTTTCGGTACAAGCAATGGATTTACAAACCGCAAAGCAAGCTGGACTGGTTGGTGAGCAAGTCAATGGCTACCTAGGTGCCGTTAAGCCAAGCAGTGAAGTTAATGCATTAATTAAAACCGTGAATGCAAAACGTAAAGCTAAATATCAAGAGTTAGCAACTAAACACAATGTTACTGTTCAAGCCATTTCTGCACAAGCAGCGAAAAAAGCCATGTCGATGACAGAAAAAGGTCAGTTTATTGAATCTTCTCCGGGTCAGTGGAAGAAGAAGTAATAATGACGCCATCATAAAAAACCTGCGGTGACTTTTGAGCGCTGCAGGTTTTTTTTGCTTGTAGATAAATGCTTATATGGCTTAAATCGACGTAGCCAGTTAGGCACATTATCTTGAATATTAAAAATTGTTCCTGTGTTTTAACATATTTAGTTAATGTAATATTTTCTTTGTTACACCGCTTTAACAACTTCTTGTGGATTATGTATCCCATGTGTTTGTTAAGGCATTAATATAATTATCTGTGTGTTAAAAAGGAAGGGAACAATCATATGCTACGGAAAACAGTATTAACTATTGCAAGTTTATCAGTGTATTCGGTATTGTTTAGTGGGCAAGCTTTAGCTCATGGCTGGTCAGAATACCCTGAAGCGAGACAGAAAATTTGTTATGATCAAGGCGGCATCTGGAGTGGCACACCGCCCAATGCTGCCTGTGCTCAAGCAAAAGATATATCAGGTTCATACCCGTTTGTTCAGCACAATGAATTTTCAATTAATGTCTCGGACTACAACAATATTCAAGCGGTAAAAAATGCGATCCCAGACGGAACGCTATGTTATGCCAATGACCCTCAGAAAAAAGGCATGGGCGCGGCACACTCTGGATGGACTCGTTCAGATGTTCAGGCTGGTACATTTGAATATGTATTTAAGGCCACTGCTCTACATAACCCGTCTTTCTGGGAGTTTTATTTAACCAAACCGAATGCTGACCTATCTAAGCCGCTTGCATGGGGCGATCTGGAGCTGATTCAAGAAGAAGGCAATGTGGTTGCTGAAGGCGGTAAATATCGCATCAACGTCACAATTCCAACTGATCGGGTCGGAGATGCTACGTTGTTAGTACGCTGGCAGCGCATCGATAGCGCGGGGGAAGGTTTCTATAACTGTAGCGACATCACGATAGTCAATGATGAGGTTATACCACCACCTGTCATTCCAGATCCAGATCCGATTCCCCCGTACCTTCAAGAGGGAAGTGCCTTTATACCTGAAAGTATCCGTTTAGATTCGGCCTCTGTAGGTGATAGTGTTAATTATAAAGTATTGAATAAAGATGGTGTCGAGCACTCTTCATTCTCTCTTGTCGTCACAGAGGACAATAAGAATGATTGGGATCGTTTATTAGCTTCGAAAGTAAATGGTTGGTATGAATCTAAATACAACGGCAATGTATTTATTGGCCGTTGGCACGAAGAGATGAATCACTACATGTATTTCAAAAATGACTTACATGGTAATTACTTCAACTCAAAGGATGCTCGAGCATCAGGTCAATTTTCGATTACGACTGACGACCTTAGCATTGAAGCCGTTATTTCTCCGAAGGTATTAAAAAACCTAGATAAAGCGAGTGTTAAACATGGCGATTATGTTGTTTTAACGCAGGCTGAGAGTAAAGGTGATGTGACAAATGTGCAATGGTTACAAACGAGTGGTACACCGATTAATATGGTGATTGGCTCAAACAATGAACTTATTATTAAGACTGCTGAGCTAGCTAATACACGTCAAGAACTTACGTTTAAATTAGTACTCAGTGGCGACAATGCGACGGATGAAGAAGTATATTCTTTTGTTGTAGAGCCAACTGGCACAACGGGTCCTGACGGACCAACGGATCCAGTTGAACCAACAGACCCTGATGAGCCTGTTGGTAATGCGTGGAGTGGAAACCAAACTTATACCGCTAATGATGTTGTGAGTTATGGTAATAAGATATGGACTGCCCAATGGTGGACTACTGGTGAAGAACCTGGCACGACTGGTCAATGGGGCGTTTGGCGCTAAATTATCACGATAATTAGGTTATGCTTCTAAAATCCGCTTGTCTGAGATAAGCGGATTTTAGATATTTTCCTGAGCAACTAATAACATAACTTCATTTTAAGGCTATTATTAGGTGAAGATTGAACACTGCCTGAACTTCCCCCTATTAAGGAATTATTGCCTCAACGAGTATCAAATCATCTAGATGACACCAAATGGCAAAAATACCTATTCGATTTATCAGCATTGAAGGTAGCGAATATGGGTAAAAAACAGAAACTGATAGCATTCGATATGGGCATTGATACCCATCAAGAACCCGTCGTATACATGAGAAATGATTGTCATATATGCCTAGCTGAAGGATTGATGGCAAGTTCCCGTGTTTTAGTATTATCCGGTGGTCAGCATATAATAGCCACACTTAACGTTGTAGAGCAACACGTGTTACCTGTCCAACATATCGGCTTCTCTTTGGTTGCCATGCAACGTCTTGGGGTCGTTTGTGGCGCAAAAGTGCAAGTTAAGCACGCACCTGTGGTTTTATCTACCAGTGCAGTTCGGAAAAAGATCTATGGGCATGAACTGAGCGAAGCTGATATTAGGTCTATCGTGACCGATATTAGAGATCATCGTTATAGTGATATTGAAATTACCAGTTTTTTATGTGCGTGTGCTGGCAATAATCTTAATTCCGCCGAAATAGTATCTTTGACGCGCATGATGGTTGATAGCGGAAAACGGCTAAGCTGGCCCAGACATAAAAATGTCTATGATAAGCACTGTGTTGGTGGTTTACCCGGCAACAGAACAACACCACTGGTGGTCGCTATTGTCAGTGCCGCTGGTTTGATTATTCCTAAAAACTCCTCGCGCGCAATTACTTCACCAGCAGGTACCGCTGATACGATGGAAGTTCTGATGAAGGTCGAACTTGATCTTGATGAGATCCAAGCGGTTGTTGATAAAACTGGGGCTTGCCTCGTGTGGGGAGGG
>NZ_JASJHF010000008.1:0-39888 GCF_033791185.1 Moritella sp.
TCACGGAAGAAACCGCCTAGTTCACGTGCATCTGCTTGACGTAGGAAAGTGTATAGTTCTTCGATTAGATCTGAAACAGATGTTTTTTCATGCATTGATTGGTCTGGTAGTGGACCAAACTCAGAGCGTAATGCAGCAACCATCCAACCTGAAAGGTAAAGGTAACGACGGTCAGTATTGTTTTCAAAATGTTTCTTAATAGAAATCATTTTTTGTTGACCGATAAAACCATGCCAGCAACCTAAAGACTGCGTGTACAATGACGAATCATTATCGTAGTTTTCCATATCAGCACGCATAATATCTGCTGTGTATTGCGCAATTTCAATCCCGGTTTTAAAACGGTTTTGAGCTCGCATACGCGCCGCATATTCTGGGTTAATTGCAGCCCATTTAGAACCTTGTTCAGCTTTCAGTGTAGCAACCGAATCGATATCAGTGTTGTATGTTGACATAGCAAATCCCTTACAGTTATCAAATGATGATTAATTAAATTGAAACGCAGCGACTAAAGCCTTTTATTCGTTTGCGTTTTGATGAGTTAATATTAAACGTTCAATGGATATTTAGTTAGTTTATAATTTCTATAGTCATCATTCACAACGTGAATGATATTGACTGTTAATTTAGCTTATTTATGGTGTATTCTGGTGATAATGGTTATTTATGGACAAGATTAACCTAATAAAAGTTGCTATATCATTGAGCTAAGCTTGTTTTATTAATATTTTATGGTGGGTATTTATTTTATGAATATATCAGGGATTGATCTTAATCTATTGATTTACTTCGATGTTTTACTTAGGGAGAAGAATGTAACTCGCGCGGCGAGTATGCTTAATATTACCCAGCCTGCTATGAGCAATGGTTTACGTCGCTTACGCACCTTACTTGATGATCCTGTTTTAGTGCGTACCTCTGATGGCATGACCCCGACTGAAAAGGCACGTAAATTGGCGCCAGTGATCAGAAAAGTACTGTTAGAACTCGAGGAAGCCTTACAAGAAGAAAAAGAATTTGATCAAAGCAGCCAGCGTGTCTTTCGGATAATGGCCAGTGATTATGCTGAATCAACGCTGATACCGCGCCTGCTGAGCAAATTAAGTAAAGTCGCCCCCAACATGACCGTTGATATTATGACGCCATCTGATGTGACCTTCCATGATGTAGAGGAAGGTAAGATTGATATGGCGATCAACCGTTTTGATGAATTACCCCAGTCGTTTTATCAAAAAACCCTCTGGCATGATTCGTTCACCTGCATGATGAATGCGGATAGCCCGATCGTAAATAAATTTAATTTGAATCATTATTTAGCATCAAAACATGTGTGGGTATCTAAAACCGGTTTTGGTGTTGGCGTCGGCATGAACCCGCATGATGTACAGAAGTTAGGTTGGGTTGATGAAGCGCTTAATCGCTTAGGCAAGAAACGGGATATCAAGGTATTTACCCGTAACTATAATGTGGCGATGCAACTGGCGCTGCAAGATGAATTGATTGCTACATTACCGACTCAAGCGGCACTCATTCATAGAAATAACAGTGACTATACTTTGCTCGAACCACCATTTCCGATCCCCAAAATTGAATTGAAGATGATCTGGAGTCCGTTATTACACCATGATGCTAGCCACATTTGGTTCCGCCAGTTAGTGCTTGAAGCGGCTACTGAACTGCGTGCAGACAATTAAGTTGGTATTGATGAAGGCATCGTATTAATAAGGCTTCAGTACTGTTGGATCTCTAAGCTACTGATCACGTGATGACCACTTGTTACTTGCTGACCCAGTTGATACATAGCATTAGCAAGTTGGTCGATGGCAATCGGCTTTTGCTGCTTTAATAGAGTTAGCGGCAACAGAGATAATATTGCTAGTGGATAATAAGCGACGGCTTCCATTAATCTAAATTGCTCTCGTTTACCGTGTAACAGCGTTGGTTGATACAGAAATAATGCTGCGAGCGGTAACTGACGTAATAATTGCTCTGTTTCACCTTTCGTTTGTAAATAACTACTTACCGATTTAGCATTCGCACCAACAGCGCTGATAACATGCAATTGCGCGTTAGTATGATTTGCTACCCAAGCTCCAAAGTTAACAATATAGTCTTTATCTACTTGTCTAAATGCGGCCAATGACCCTGCTTTTTTGCGTGTAGTACCAAGGCAACAGTAAGCACAATCAATTTCAGTTGCACTATCCACGGTAATGGCTAAATCATTAAAATTACCTAAATCGAGGGTGATCTCAGTCACTTTATCGAGGTGTTTAAAAGACGTTGGTCGATAATGTACGACATAGATATTCTCAACTGCCGTATCATTGAGTAACTGCTGCATGAGTTGGTTACCTGTTGCGCCTGTGGCACCAACAATGATGACGTTCTTCATAATAATTCCTTAATTGATGCTTTTACAACGCCATTAAATAGGCTTATTAACTTTAATATGTGAGCGTAAAAAAACCAGTGATAGCAATTTTAAACTTAACAACCAAAGTAGATTCAAGCTTACACCACCAATCAAGCCGGTCAGTAATGCAGCTTGGCTCAACGGTATACCAGGGGTGAACAGTGATAAGGTATTCTCAGCTAACTTGCTGTCTACACGCGTCATAAAATAATGCAATTTATTCACATAACTACCCTCGGTTAGGATCGCTAAATCAACCGCTAATCCAGGCACTGATTGTTGTAAGGTGAATACTTGCTTACCCACTTGCTGAACTGCAGGCGCTGGACTGGCATTAAAATCGTTAATCAGCGTAGTGAGCTGACCATTAAAATTAGTATCGGCAATTAATTGAAATTGTTGTAGCTGGGTTTGCTGGGCGAGGTAATAACCGGAAAGCTGCTGACTGTAATGATCAATAAATTGCGGGAGTTGCATAAATAACATGACGCCAACAGTGAATAATAGGCGTTGTAATAAACCGTGAATAAACGTCATGCTGTGCAACTCCTTGGCAATGATCCTATTTACAAGTACGGTAAGCACTTATAAATGGCTATAACTATCTATAAATGTTTATAACTCTGCGCCGTATTGCGATTCCATCCAGCCTTCCAAAATGACCATGGCTGAGGCACTATCAATTGCGCCTTTTTGCAGGGCTTTAAAACCACCTTCTTCAAATAAACGCGCTTTGGCATCTTTAGTGGTGAGGCGTTCGTCATGCATTTCTGTTTTGACATTAAACCGGCCAGTTAGGCGATTGGCAAACTTAATCGCCCGCTTGGTGATCTCTTGTTCGGTACCATCCATGTTGAGTGGTTTACCGACGATAACCAGATCGGGTTGCCATTCTTTAATTTGTTGCTCGATTAAATCCCAATCTGGAATACCATCATTGGCTTTAAAAGCTACAAGCGGGCGGGCTGTGCCAGTGATCTCTTGGCCAACAGCAATACCAATACTTTTTGTTCCAAAATCAAAACCAAGTAAGGTTCTTTGTCCGCTTTCTGCATTACTCATATTCTTCTCCGTAGGCCCCTTTATGTTAAGAGTGTCCTACCTGACTAGATAATTGGCTGACGTCGATACCTATTTTTTGTACCGCCTGTTCCCAGCGTTGGTGTACAGGTACTTTAAATAAGATATTTTTGTCAGCGTTAATAGTTAACCAACTGTTGTCGGCAATTTCTTGTTCTAACTGCCCTTTACTCCAACCTGAATAACCTAACGCGACAATATAATTGTCTGGTTGTTTGTTGGTGCCAAGTGTTGCTAATACATCCAATGATGAGGTGATCATTAATTCATCATTAATTTGTAAACTAGAGCTAAAACCAGGGTAGGCAGTATGCAATACAAAACCACGATCTTCTGAGACAGGACCACCTTTGAATACCGGATCATTGATAACCGTTTTGGTATCGGTTGTAGACGCCGTTTCATCATCCAAGTCAGCTTCGACTGTTTGTGATAATAATTCGTCGATAGAAATATTGACGGGAAGATTGATGATGATACCCATCGCACCTTCGTTATTATGTTCACAGATATAGATAACTGAGCGCTCGAAAATGCCATCTTTCATACTCGGCATTGCGATAAGGAAGTGATCTTGCAAAGAGTCCATAGGCCTGTCTTTTATTGTTAGCTGTGAGTTTATTATGGCAGAAAACCATAGCTTAAGCGGTGGCTGTAACCATTAAGCTATGATTTATTATTTTATTTCAGATCGGCAGATAAATTAGTCTTTGTTTAAACGCGCTTCAATCGCATCCATCAACATGCCTGTAACGCTAACATCATAAGCCGCTTCGATTTCACGGATACATGTAGGGCTAGTTACGTTGATTTCAGTTAGCTTGTCGCCAATAACGTCTAGACCAACAAAGATCAGGCCTTTTTCTTTTAATTTAGGACCCAATGCTTTCGCAATTTTCCAATCACTTTCAGACAGTGGACGTGCTTCACCACGGCCGCCAGCGGCGATATTACCGCGTGTTTCACCACTTGCAGGGATACGGGCTAGGCAATATGGTACCGGTTCACCATCAATTACGAGGATGCGTTTGTCGCCATCTTTGATATCAGGAATGAATTTTTGTGCCATGCAGTAACGCGTTTCATGTTCAGTCAGTGTTTCGATGATCACACTTACGTTTTTATCTTGTTCGTTCAGACGGAAAATTGATGCGCCGCCCATGCCATCTAATGGCTTTAAGATCACATCTTTGTGTTCGTTATGGAATGCACGTAATTTGTCTTTACGACGTGTTACTAGGGTTGTTGGCGTGAATTCGCTAAACCATGCCGTGTACAGTTTTTCATTGGCATCACGTAGGCTTTGTGGTTTGTTAACGATTAACGTGCCTTCGTCTTCAGCGCGTTCCAGCATGTAAGTAGCATAAACAAATTCAGTATCGAACGGTGGATCTTTACGCATTAATACCACGTCTAAATCTGAAATTAGGTGATTAGTTTCTTCACCTAGTTCGTACCAGTTAGCTGGATCTTGTTGTACTTTCAATGAACGAGACGCAGCATATGCACGGCCTTCAAGCATAAATAGGTCTTGCATTTCCATGTAGAAAAGTTCGTAACCACGGTTTTGCGCTTCCATTAACATTGCAAAGCTA
This sequence comes from Moritella sp., assembly GCF_033791185.1. Lineage (GTDB taxonomy): Bacteria > Pseudomonadota > Gammaproteobacteria > Enterobacterales > Moritellaceae > Moritella. Next base: position 5,092 of record NZ_JASJHF010000008.1, read on the forward strand.
GAATCTTTTTTAATGTTGATGTCTGCAATGGGATCCATCACGATGCCAAGTTTAATTGTCATATTCTTTATCCTATCCTAAATCGCCAAAGCGGCATTGTAGTGCGGTGATCGCCGTTAATGCTGCTGTTTCTGTTCGTAATACTCGAGGACCTAATAGCGTTTCTTCAAAGTTAAATTGTTCCGTCATACTGATTTCATCCGCAGATAAACCGCCTTCAGGACCAATTAACAAACGCACGCCATTGGTCGGCTCGGGTAAAGTGTTAATGCTGTATTTTGCGCGTGGGTGCAGGTTCAATTTAAGTTCTGTTGTTTGTTCTGCTGCCCAGTCTTTTAATTGTTTTGGTGCTAATACTTGTGGCACGAAGTTACGGCCACTTTGTTCGCAGGCAGAAATGACAATTTTTTGCCATTGCTGTACTTTTTTCTCTAAACGTTCGCCAGATAACTTAACACCACAACGCTCACTAAACAGTGGCGTGATCGTTGTTACACCCAGTTCGACCGATTTTTGAATGGTGAAATCCATTTTTTCACCACGCGAGATCGCTTGACCAAGGTGGATTTTTAATGGTGATTCACTGTTAATATCTTGGAATTCGTCAATATGAACTGTCACTGATTTTTTTGTGGTTTGTTCAATTGTGGCTTGGTATTGGCCACCTTTACCGTTAAATAAAGTTAGCGTATCACCGGTTGTCATGCGTAATACACGACCAACGTGGCCTGCGCCGTCTGGTGATAATTCAAAGCTAGAACCTACGATTAGTTCGCCGGATTCGAAGATGCGAGGATGACGCATGCTGGTTACCTTTATTTAAATATGTAGTTAATAAAATGATTATACCCACTTTTTTAATTGGCCGAGTAAATTTATCGGTTAGTCTTTCAAATAGTTGGTTAATCAGTACAGAATCATGAGTTAATTACGCGTTTTATCAAGCTGTAGCTATCAAGGTTTAGCGTAGTTGTAAGCCGCTATTAAGGTCGATTAATTTGCTCAACACCTTGTCACCGTCCATACGAATACCGTTGTGTTCGAACTCTGACGTTAACCAGTATTTTAGCTTGTTCACGCGTGCGGCCGTTTCTAAGCTGTATTGCATTTCCACATACATGTCTTCGCTATAGATAGCTGTAGCCACCGGTACTTGGTTGTTTTTAAGTACCTCAAGGTCGTAAAGATCTGACCAATCTTGTTTTTCAGCTAACAGTTGCGCTGCTGATTGCAGTGGTTTTAAGTTATTAAATTGTTCGAACATCCACGGATAAATCATTTCACCAGTGAATAAGAATGGCTTACCGGCCTTATAATTAAATTGATCATAATCAGCGCGAACATGATGTGCCGCCCAATTTGATGCTTGCTGCTGGCAGTAGATAGATTCGTGCAGCACGGCAAAGATCGGGTTAGTATTGAAATCAAGAAACTGACAGAACTGTGCCAAGAATAGTGGATTAACTTGTGCGCCTGTAGGCGTAGTGATAAGCGCCTGTTCAAGTAGGTAATAAACTGCTTCTGGGCCTTCTTCCATGCCAATGTTAACACCAAGTAGTTGCAACATTTCAACGGTAAGTTTCTCACCTGTAGCTAGGTAAGTATCGTGTTCGCTAATATGCTTGGCTAATGCAGTAATAAGGTCTTGCGCGTCGCTAAAACGGCTAAAGAAGTCATTATTTTTTGCCAATACACGTTTATAGGTGGCTTGATAAACCTCCTCAGCAGGACGTGTTAGAGAGGGTAATCCTCCAGTAACAAAGGCTTGCGTTAGTCCTTCTGGCGCAGCAGTTAGATAACGTAATACACAGAAACCACCGAAGCTTTGGCCGATGATGCTCCAGGTATTAAACGGTGATAATTGTGCGCGGATAGCTTCTGCATCACGGACAATATTATCAGCGCGGAAATGGGTGAGGTAGTTGGCTTGTTCACTTGGCGTTAAGTGACCAAGACTGACTGAACTGATTGGCGATGATAGCCCTGTACCACGCTGATCTAACAGCAATACCCGATATTCTTGCAATGCACGTTTGATCCAGCCGCCATTGGCCATCGGACGCACAGCGCCAAAACCTGGACCACCTTGAAAATAAACCAAATACGGCAGGTCTTGATCTTGCTTATCTGGGGCGACAAGCTCACGTACAAATACGTCAATCGTGTCACCGTCAGGTTTGTTGTAATCAAGTGGCAAGGTGAATGTGTGCTTTTGTGCAGCTAAGCCGCTTAATGTCAGATCAATTTTCATGTTAGTCCTTTGGGGCGAGGTGATGATATAGGACATTGTAACTGTAAAATGGATAAAAAGTGTGTAGATGATGAGAGTGTGATTTTATATCAGCGTATCCTTCAGAAAGGATATTAGAGGTTATTCTGGAGGTAAGCGTTCGCAGGTCCACAGAAGATATGGACCCGCTGATATTTAATGTACCAGAGCCGCTGCCAGATCATGGTTGGTGGCTATTGATTTACTACGTTTTTTAATCACATAAATCAAACGTATAAACAAGAGAAATGCGCCAAGTGTTAAGCCTGTAATGATCGCGATCCAAAAACCACTTTCGCCACGCGCTGGCCCAATAATATCTGTCATACTCAACATCACGCCTAACGGTAAAGCAACACCCCAATAAGCCATGCATGCTAAGAACATCGGTACTTTGGTATCTTTATAACCGCGTAATGCACCACTAATGGATGTTTGCAGTGCGTCACTCATTTGGTAAGCCGCGGTGTAGGCAAGTAGCGTTGTTGCCGTTGCTGCAATCATAGGATCTTTGGTATAGATACTGGTTATCAATTCGGGGAAAAATAAAAATGCACTCGAAGCAACCAATGAGATTAAGATGGCATTAATAATACCCACTTTGGTTTTTAATATTGCAGCAGCTTCATCACCACGACCAAGTGCATAACCGACACGGATAGTGATACCAAATGCGAGACTCATTGGGATCACATAGGTCATGCTCGAAATGCTTAAGGCAATTTGTGCCGCGGCAATATTAGCAGCACCTAATCGGCCAATTAATAAAGCGATAACCGCAAAGATGCTGCCACTGATCGCAATATTAATTCCAATCGGTAACCCCAGTTTTAACAATGACCAAACTTGCGCTAGTTTAGGGCTAAAATCGATATTTTGGAAAATATGCTTATAATCTGCATGGCGTTTTATATATATAAATAACATCAATGACATGAGCCAATAAACAATGCTGGTGGCAAAGCCACTACCGACAGCACCTAACGCAGGAACCCCTAATTTTCCGTAAATGAGAATATAATTAATTGGCACGTTAATGAATAAACCAATAATTGAAAATACCATGGGCGCTTTAGTGTTGTTCATCCCTTCACAGAAGGCATTAAGGGTGTAAAATAACGCGATCCCCGGTACGCCATAAGTAAGGGCGATAGCATAATCACTTGCTACGGGTATGACCTCTTTTGCCACATTAATGGACGTTAAGATCACTTCTCCGAAATTAAGGTAAATAATAAGCATGATACTACTGGCGAGTACTATCCATAGCATTTGTACCAGTTCGGTAGCGATTTGCGTGTGTTTATTAGCGCCGCGATGAAAAGCTGTTATGGGTGTGAGTGCCATGATTAACCCACGTAATAGCAGCAATGCAGGTAGCCATAAACTTGTGCCGAGGGCTATTGCGGCAAGATCTACAGGACTAACACGACCGGCCATTACAGTATCGGCAAAGCCCATCGCTTGTGTTGCAAGCTGGGTGATCATGATAGGAACGGATAGTTTTAACAGGACGCTTGATTCGTTTGAGAAGCGAGATAATAACGTATTATTTTTTGACATTTTTTTATATAACACCAATACAAATACTAGAGTGAAGGCAGGATAGCTAAGTTAGTATTTAATAGGGTGAACCATTTAATCGGCAGTATAATCCTCTTTACTAAACACTGCTATGTTTAACTCTTTTTAGTTACAATCTGTAAGCCTAAATTAGCGTTTTCAGAAGTTTATATGGAACTGCATAGAGCGTACTTACTATGAGTAAATTCTGTTTTTATCGGTAGTAAATATCGACTGTCTAGGCACAAATTTTTGCGATGTTTTTATTTGTGCTCTTTATTTTTATGATGAATTATTGATAATCACTAAAAATCAGGTGTTATATTAAAGGTAAGTAATGGTATCGAGTACGATATTTCTTGGTCTTTCGACTCAAGTCGGTCATCCAAATAAAGTTAAAACACCGCATGTATTAGCGCAATATAAAGAAAGAAACTGCCGTGTTGCGATTGCCGACGGCAGTGTCATCAGTGGTGTAATACCCTTTAAGCAGTTATATGAATTACAACAATGGATTGGTGTTAACTACCACAGATTACAGCTAGAATGGAATAATCTAACTTAAGTATAGGTCTACAAAGCAATAATTTAATATTGGCGATGTAGACCGTATTACCTCATTAATTTCTGCTTCTTACCATAATCCACGATCTAAACAGGCGGACTTAACCACACGGTTTTCGTTACCTTGTAAGCTTTCAATTAACTGAGTGCGTCGACATTCGCTGCTTGTCACTGGGTATTGCTTATCCCAGGCTTGTAACTCTCGTTTCTGTCTACCTATTTTGTATTCAGGGTAAGCTGATTCCATATACAGATACGCGCGAGCTATTTCACCTTTGGCATAGTTTGGTGGCTGTACGGTTTTATTGTTAATTTTGATGGGACAGCTGCCGAATTGGTTCTTCTCGGCTGATACCTGAGATGCGAAGTTGTAGTTACTGCGTAGGGCGTTCACCGCACCAATGGCAGGGTAGAGATTGTACATATCTGCTTGCATATAACGGTAAGGGATATTGAGTTTTTCGGCGCAACGGCGGCCTTTAAAGCTTTTTCCTTTACTGTTTACACAGGCATTATCACCTTCACGCCATTCTTTAAAATTACGCCCGAAGTTCTCCGCTGGCACCACATGCTCCCATTCCACTTTCGCCTGACGTTTTACATGCTTTGTTGAGCTAAAACCATTGTGATCAGTGATCTTCTTCTTACTATTAAAATCGGCCTGACAATAAATAGTCAGTTTGGGCACTTGAGTGTAAACCTCTCGCTCGAGCATTTTTTTGGCTTTATTAAAAGATTGGTTAGTTTGATTACCGCCGTCAGAAGCATTAGAGAAGGAAGGGAATAATAATGAGGTTGATATAACTATAATACTGAGTTGTTTTAACATTACAGACTGCTCCAATGTAATAATGCAATATTGTAGCACAGCTAAAACAAGACGATATAATCAATCACTTAAGGTGAGTTGGCGATAGACGGTTTAATTTAAGAGAGGTATATAAAGAAGATAGAAATAAGTAACACGAGGCAAGCAATAGCTGGTTTTGCTAAGATATCAACATCGAGGTAAAAAACAGAGATAAAAAAGAGCAGAAGGTAATTACTGCTCTTTAGATATCGAGGTGGACTAGTTTGCGCGAGAAGCGGCGTAACGCACTGCGATATCAGAGTCTAATAACATTGTTTCTTTTAATACACCGGACTTTGCCATGAAAATACGTTGAGAGATTGATAAAGCACTAAGGTCAAGATTTCGAGCGATCTGCTCTGCTTGATCTTTGTTACGCTTTAAAACTGCTGTTATCAGTTTTTCCATTTCATAATCGGTTGATTTCGCAGTGTCTAACGTGTGAGTCATAACCTAATTTCCTAATCACAATGGTATGTATAAAGTTATTTTATCTGATGAATTTAGATAAATACACCTATATAAACTAATTTTTTAGATTATTATCAAACAAGTTGTCAGCTTTGTGGGCTTGAGTTAACTTATTGTTATTAAATATTATTTAATATTTTACGATTAAACTTTGTTTGCAAAAACGACAAGTATATTTTATATTATCACGGACAATTTTATTATGGCGACGAATTGTTAGTTGATGCTCTGTACATTGGCAAATATAAGTAAAGGTTTTGCCTTTCACACTCGAGACGTCATAGCTGTGTGTCGTGTTGGCTGTGAGTTCAAAGATTTGATTCATGATTTGCTGCCACTCTTTACCGTGGGGCTTAGTACGACCATAAAGTTGGTAAGTTAATAGATGAGCAACCTCATGCGGGACTGTATGCATTATAAAGTGTTGCTGGTTTTCTTGTAATAAAATAGGATTAAAGCGCAACTCATTGCTTTGTAATCTGGCGCTACCGGCGGCTTTACCACGTTGATTGAAGTTGATAATTGGACGGGAGAAGGTTCGGTCTAAGCGTTGTTCGGCTTGCTGATAACAGGCAGTGATTTTATCTAATACTAATGTTTCTAACATTTTGGGTGTTAGGCTTGCTTGGTGTAAGTCGTCAGACATGATCGATATCTATAAAAAAGGCGCTTTGGTTAAATTACCAAAAGCGCCTGTTACTATCAACTGTCAATGAACTATATCAACTAGCAACGATTAATTAGTCACTATTAGCTTAACGCTAATGTCGATTAAAGACCTGCTGCATCACGTAGGATGTCAGCTTTATCTGTTGCTTCCCAAGAGAATTCGCTGCGACCGAAGTGACCATAAGCCGCTGTATTTTGGTAAATAGGGCGTTTAAGATCAAGCATTTCGATTAGACCGTATGGGCGTAGTTCGAAATGTTCGCGAACAAGTTTAATCAGTAGTTCTTCACTTACTTTACCGGTACCGAATGTTTCAATAGAGATTGATGTTGGTTCAGCAACACCGATTGCGTAAGAAACTTGGATTTCACAACGATCAGCTAGGCCAGCCGCGACAATGTTTTTCGCTACATAACGTGCTGCGTATGCTGCACTACGATCCACTTTTGATGGATCTTTACCAGAGAATGCACCGCCGCCGTGACGAGCCATGCCGCCGTATGTATCAACGATAATCTTACGACCCGTTAAACCACAGTCACCTACTGGACCACCAATAACAAAACGACCGGTTGGGTTAATGAAGAACTTAGTGTCTTTGTTTAACCATTGTTCAGGTAGTACTGGCTTGATGATTGTTTCCATCACTGCTTCAACTAGGTCTGCTTGTTTGATATCTTCAGAATGCTGAGTTGAAAGTACAACTGCATCGATGCCAACAATTTTACCGTCATCATAAGCAAATGTGATTTGGCTTTTTGCATCAGGGCGTAACCAAGGAAGTGTACCGCTTTTACGTACTTCAGCTTGGCGTTTAACCAATTTGTGCGAGTAAGTAATAGGTGCAGGCATTAACTCTTCAGTTTCATTGTTTGCATAACCAAACATTAAACCTTGGTCGCCAGCGCCTTGCTCTAGTGGATCTTCACGGTCAACACCTTGATTGATGTCTGGAGATTGCTTACCGATTGTGTTTAATACAGCGCAAGAGTCAGCATCAAAACCCATTTCTGAGTTGATGTAACCGATTTCACGTACTGTTTTACGGGTGATCTCTTCGATATCAACCCAAGCGTCAGTTGTCACTTCACCGCCAACCATAACCATACCGGTTTTAACATAAGTCTCACAGGCTACGCGTGCTTTAGGGTCTTGAGCGATGATTGCATCAAGTACAGCATCGGATATTTGGTCTGCAATTTTATCAGGATGACCTTCTGATACTGACTCAGAGGTAAACAAGTGTTTAGCCATGGTTTTAATTCTCTCTTAATTTAAACACAATCGACGTAATGTACGTTCATATGTGTAGAAGTTTTAACATCTAGACGGCTATTCTAAACCACTTTACAGCTATTAAGATAGTCCTAGGTCATATTAATTTTGTAAATAGCTTTAAAATTATCATTCTCGATGGATTTTTATTTATGTATATATGTAATAAATAGCCAATATGCAGTAGCATAGTACGAAAGTATTAAAAGTATGAAGTGACGAGCATTTTTCAACTGAAAATAATTATCCGTTTACTATCATTACATGTAATTACCACTCATTTGCCATTGGGAATAATAAAGTGTCATTGAAAAAATCATTAGTTATCACTGCCGGATTACTTGCTAGCTTTAGCTGCGCAGCATCAAACATCTCACTTGCTTTCGATAACGATAATATCGTTTTGGGCTATGACATTGAAATGCAAGAAGCGCTTAAGTTAAAAGGTGATTATCTACAGACTATCGACAATGGTTATACAGTAGATACTGGTCTTTATGCGTTTCAAGATGCGGGTGCAACATTTTTTGAACTCGGCGCTAAAGCCATGAGAATGGATAACGACAATGGTGATGGTTATGCATTAGCATTTGGTGGTTTAGGTGGCTTACGTTTGACTGAAGAGTTTAGCTTAGAAGCGGAATTCCATTACAGTCCAGAAATTCTCGCATTTGGTGATACAGAGAATTATACACAGTGGGTTGCGCGTGCTAGCTATGCGGTAATGCCTACAGCACATTTCTTTGTTGAATATAATCACACAACTGTGACATACGACAAAATGCCCGATGAGCGTCTAACAGCGGATGTATTATTTGGTTTAGCGTGGATCTTCTAAGCGCGAGCAGAACTTAATATTATTGTAAATTAAAGCATCCTTTATTGGATGCTTTAATTTTTTAAGCGTAATATTTTAAAGTAATAATGACTTAATTTGAAAACGTGTCATGTTATTATTTTCTACTTATTGTGTTGCGTTAATTCTTTATTTTCCCGCAATGATAATTTCAGCAATTCAGAATAAAGTGGTTTACCACCCAATGCCTGTGCAATAAATGTCGCGCCTAGGCAGGTCATCAGCAAAGGTAAAATAAGCGCATAGTTATCTGTCATCTCAACCACTAATACGATACCAGTTACTGGTGCTCGGACGGTGGCTGCAAATAATGCCCCCATACCAGCAACTGCATATACCGCAGGCTCTGCGACGAAGCCAGGAAATAAATCGGCAGCAATCACGCCATAGGCTAAACCAAATAAAGTACCCAGCGTGAGCATAGGAGTAAATACACCGCCTGGTGCGCCTGAAGCAAAACAAGCGATAGTGCCGAATAAACGTACTAGGAATAATGCGACGAGTAGCAGCCAGGTTAGCGGGTCCTGAATAATTGTGGTAATTAACTCAATACCACTGCCTGCGGTATCCGGCGCAATAATTTGCATGAGGGTAAATACCCCGCCAAATGCCATACCTGTCATTACTATACGACTGAGCTTTTCATCTTGTCGCTGTTTTAGATATTTGGTGCTGCTTAAAATCCAGCGGTTGAAATTCACCCCGATGACACCAAAAATCGTGCCCAACAGCAGAAATAGCCAAAGCGAAGTGAGCGGTGGCACGGTAAATTTGGGGATGTGCATAACCGCTTGTTGCCCATGAAATGAGCGCATTACAATAGTTGCAACTGCTGCTGCTAACGTCACACATTTTATCGATGTGATATTATAACGAAACTGTGGGCGCATCTCTTCAATGACAAATAATATCCCCGCAAGTGGTGCATTAAATGCTGCTGCCAGACCTGCTGAGGCGCCTGCCGCGGTTAAAATATGTGTTGCATGTGCATAGCGTTTGGCTGTATCTGAAAACATACGTCCGATCGCGCCACCGATTTGAATTGATGGGCCTTCGCGGCCTAGCACCATGCCTGAGCCTATGGCTAGCGTTCCGGCAATAAACTTAATGGGTAAAACACGGCGCCAGCGAATGTCATAGATACCATCGAGCGCGCCTTCGATATGAGGGATACCGCTACCGCCAGTCTCCGGAGCAAAACGGTGGGTGAGCCAGAAGGCAAACCCAACCATAACCGCCCCTACTAACATCATCAGCATAATATTTATTGCAGAGGGAAATGTAAGTTGTTCAAAAAATTGCATGCGGTGATCATTAACCCACAAGATAGAACCTTCAAACAAGGCAATAATCAGACCCGTTAAAGCACCTACCCCCGCAGAAAGGGCAAGTAAGACGATATAGTCATGTTTGGTTGAGAGTGATTTTGGGCTGGTGCGGTGTTTAAGAAGACCACCTTGAAAAAATCTAAAATTGGGTGATTTAGCCATGCGTATTAGCTACCTGAGCAAGTGATGTAAGTGCAATGAAGTCATTTTAATTCGTAGAGAATAAATGCGAAAACAGTATAACGAATAAACAGCTTTGATAGTATTCCTTTTTGGTTAGGCGATATATTATTTTTTGGGGTGAATAAAATAATATTTATGCGTGATGTTCACATTATTGTGAACATCACAGCATATTTCGATTCATTTGAGTGTTAAGGTACTTTCACTCGAAAGGTACTCTGGTTGACTCAGGGTGTAAATACATCATTGAGAACGGAAAATCCGATAAACATAAATAAAGTAAAAAAAGTTGTTATACATAAGATCGTTTTATGACAATATAACAACTTAAAAGTATTTTAAATTAACTTCAGCAGGAGCAAAATATGCCATCTCGTCAAGAGCTAGCGAACGCGATTCGTGCCCTTAGTATGGACGCAGTTCAACAAGCAAATTCAGGCCATCCAGGCGCACCAATGGGCATGGCAGATATTGCCGAAGTATTATGGCGCAAGAATCTTAACCATAATCCAGCAAATCCAAATTGGGTTGATCGTGATCGCTTTATTCTTTCTAACGGTCATGGTTCAATGCTAATTTACTCACTGTTACATTTAACAGGTTATGCATTACCAATCGAAGAATTGAAAAACTTCCGTCAACTGCATTCTAAGACCCCTGGTCACCCTGAATACGGTTACGCACCTGGTATCGAAACAACAACTGGTCCTCTAGGCCAAGGTATCACTAACGCTGTTGGTATGGCGATTGCTGAAAAAACATTAGCAGCACAGTTCAACAAACCTGAACATGAAGTTGTTGATCACTTCACTTATTCTTTCCTAGGCGATGGTTGCCTAATGGAAGGTATCTCACACGAAGCATGTTCACTTGCTGGCACATTAGGCCTAGGCAAGCTTGTTGCATTCTGGGATGACAACGGTATTTCAATTGACGGTGAAGTAGACGGCTGGTTCACAGACGATACTGTGAAACGTTTTGAAGCTTACGGTTGGCATGTTGTTTCTGTAGACGGTCATAACCCTGCAGAAATCCAAGCGGCAATTGATGCATCTAAAGCTGAAACATCACGTCCAAGTCTTATCTGTTGTAAAACAGTCATTGGCTTTGGTTCACCAAACAAAGAAGGTACGCATGACTGTCATGGTGCTCCTCTAGGTGACGCAGAAATCATTGCAACACGTGAAAAATTAGGTTGGAAACACCCTGCATTCGAAATCCCTGCAGATATCTATTCTGAATGGGATGCTAATGAAGCTGGCGCACAAGCTGAAGCTGCATGGAATGAAAAATTTGCTGCATATGAAGCGGCATATCCTGAACTAGCTGCAGAATACGCACGTCGTACTTCTGGTCAATTACCAGCTGATTGGGAAGCTAAAACGTCTAGCTACATCAAACAGCTACAAGCTGACTCTGCAAAAGTAGCAACACGTAAAGCATCACAAAACTGTATCGAAGAGTTCGGTACATTATTACCTGAACTACTAGGTGGCTCAGCTGATTTAGCACCATCTAACTTAACTATGTGGTCTGGTACTAAAGCAATCACTGCTGATGACGCATCAGGTAACTACTTACACTATGGTGTTCGTGAGTTCGGTATGACTGCAATCATCAACGGTATGTCTCTACACGGTGGCTTCACGGCTTACGGTGCTACATTCCTAATGTTCATGGAATATGCGCGTAACGCAATGCGTATGGCTGCATTGATGAAAGTGCAAAACATCCAAGTTTATACACATGATTCAATCGGTTTAGGTGAAGATGGTCCAACTCACCAACCTGTAGAACAAATTGCTAGTTTACGTATGACACCAAACATGAGCGCATGGCGTCCATGTGATTCAGTTGAATCAGCAGTTGCTTGGAAACATGCAATTGAACGTAAAGATGGTCCTACTGCACTTATCTTCAGCCGCCAAGGTCTAGCACCTATGCCGCGTGATGAAGCACAATTAGCAAACGTTGCTAAAGGTGGTTACACGCTAGTTGATTGTGATGGCAAACCAGAGCTTATCCTTATCGCTACTGGTTCTGAAGTTGAACTTTGTACTAAAGCAGCAGCAGAGCTTACAGCGAAAGGCCGTAAGGTTCGCGTTGTATCTATGCCTGCTACAGACGTATTTGACAAGCAAGACGCTGCGTACCGTGAATCTGTTTTACCGTCAGACGTTGTTAAACGCGTTGCAGTTGAAGCGGGTATTGCTGACTTCTGGCACAAATACACTGGCTTTAACGGTGCTATCATCGGCATGACTACATTCGGCGAATCAGCTCCTGCTGAGCAACTGTTTGAAATGTTCGGTTTCACTGTTGCTAACGTAATCGCAACGGCTGAATCACTGTAATTTAAGCACTGTGTGTTGATTGAATTAGCACACAGATTTAATGCATTACGGTAAAGACAAAAAAGAGCGCTATGCGCTCTTTTTTTTACCTGCTATTAAATTACAGGCATAAAAAAGCCAGCTTAACGCTGGCTTTTATTATTCCGTATCGGATTGCTAACTACGCAACCTGTACTGGAATGTCGTTACTTGTGCGAACAATATCATTCACTTGGTCAAGATAAACCAGTGAAGGCTTGTGTTGTTTCGCTGCTTCATTGTCCATACGCACATACGCACAGATAATGATGCGGTCGCCTACTGCGGCTTTACGTGCTGCAGCACCGTTCACAGAAATGATTTTCGAACCGCGTTCGCCTGCGATAGCGTAAGTTGAAAAGCGCTCACCATTATCAATGTTGTAGATATCGATTGCTTCATATTCTAGGATCCCTGATGCATCAAGCATGTCTTGATCGATGGCACATGAACCTTCATAGTTTAATTCGGCATGTGTAACACGCGCTTGGTGTAACTTACCTTTTAGCATTGTGGTTTGCATTGTTCTAAAACCCATTCCATTAATAGTTTATGACTATATACTGTACAAAAAAAATACCGTACAAAATATGTACCGATGACCATAGTAGCGTATTTGTTTAATTAGCGCAATTGCGCTAATTGTTAGCTTAGTTTAATCACTTTATTATCGATCAAACGGGCTTTACCTAAAAATGCCGCCATTAAAATAACCGCTTGCTGGCTGGCTTCAGTGAGCGTCGTTAAAGTATCAGCATCAACAATATCAATAGCATCGGTGTTGAAACCAGCTGCATTCAGTTGTGCTGTCGCGTGTGCTACTAAGGTTTGATTCGCCGTCGCGTCAATAGAAACTTGAGCTGCAACCGCTTGCATTACCTCTGCCAGTAATGGTGCGACAGCGCGCTCTTCGTCAGTTAACAGGCCATTACGAGAGCTCATGGCTAAACCAGACTCTTCACGTACAGTCGGTACGCCAACGATCTGAATTGGCATTGCAAGATCGGCCACCATATGGCGAATTAACGCCAATTGCTGGAAATCTTTCTCACCAAATAATGCGACGTCAGGTTGTACTAAATTAAATAATTTAGCCACGATAGTCGATACACCATTAAAATGACCTGGACGGTGTGCACCCTCAAGCACTTCGGAAATACCTGGTACTTGAATAAAGGTTTGTGACGCTAAACCGTGTGGGTATATCAGCTCAGGACTTGGCGTGAAGACTAAATCGGTATCAACACTTTGCAGTGCACGACAATCTTCGTTTAAGGTGCGTGGATAAGCAGCTAAATCGGCAGCTTGGTTAAACTGCATTGGATTAACAAAGATACTGACGACCACACGGTCTGCGTATTTTTGCGCTTCTTTAACCAGCGTTAAATGACCATCATGTAAGTTACCCATGGTCGGCACAAATGCGGTAGATAGACCTTGGCGACGCCAAGCGATAACTTGCTCTCTAAGCACGTCAATATTTGCAATAATATCCATATATGAATTACCTAATAAAATGGGTAGTGTAAGTTGAAAAAGGGGCGGGCAGATTTAACTATTTGCTTATCGCCGCCTTTATCAATTTATGCGCTCATGTCATTTATGAGAACATGTGTTCATCGGCAGGGAACGTTTGTGTGGCAACTTCATCGATATAGGCGTTAACAGCGTTACGCATATCACCTGTTTCAGCTAAAAAGTTTTTCGAGAATTTAGGCACAAAGCCTTTCGAAATGCCGAATGCATCATGCATTACTAAGATTTGACCATCGGTATCGCGACCTGCGCCAATGCCAATCACTGGGATTGTTAAGGCTTCAGAAATACGTTTTGCTAGTGGTGCTGGGATACACTCTACTACTAACAGTTGGATGCCAGCGGCTTGTAATGATAGTGCGTGTTCAACCATTTCATCGGCTTTATCTTGCGCGCGGCCCTGTACTTTAAAACCACCAAATACATGTACTGATTGCGGTGTTAAGCCAAGGTGACCACACACTGGAATACCGCGCTCAGTTAACGCCGCGACACTTTCAACTAACCATTCACCGCCCTCTACTTTAACCATATTGGCACCGGCTTGCATTAGCGTGGTGGCATTGGTTAAGGTTTGTTCTTTAGTGGCATAACTCATGAATGGCATATCAGCGATAACTAACGCCTTCGTTGCACCAGCGCGTACACAGCGGGTATGATAAGCAATATCTGTAACGGTAACAGGTAGCGTATCATTGTGGCCTTGTAATACCATGCCCATCGAGTCACCAACTAATAATACTGGTACCCCGACTTCGTCAAATAATGCAGCAAAACTCGCATCATAAGCAGTAATACTGGCAAATTTTTGGCCTGCTTCTTTCATCTTAAGCAGTTTAGATACGGTAACTTTACTCATTGGAAATCCTTCTTCACATTACTCTATGTTTTGATAAATAGCTAAGTCGTTACGAGGACAGCCCTCAAGTAACGTCGACAATGCTTGGCCACAAGGCAATTGCAATTGTGGTGCTATTTCTGCTAATGGATAAAGTACGAATTCACGTTCTTTCATGCCGTAATGTGGCACTGTCAAACGTGGCGTACTCATAATGTCATCACCGTATAGTAAAATATCTAAATCGAGGGTTCTTGCCCCCCAATGCTCTTTACGTACACGGCCTTGTTCATTCTCAATATGCTGTAGCGCATCAAGCAATGCAAGCGGCGCCAAGCAAGTATCAATACAGGCAACGGCATTAATATAATCAGGTTGCTCTTGAGGTCCCATCGGTTTACTCGCGTAAAGAGAGGATACCGCTACCAAGTGACTCTGGATTAATGTTTGTAGCGCAACGATAGCTTCTTGTGCTTGTGCGACTGGATCGGCAAGGTTGCTGCCAATCGCCACATAACAACGGGTATAACTTGAGTTGTTATTATTTTCAAGCATATTACTCACTCGTTTCACCTGCCGGTTTTTTCTTTTTCACGCGACGTGGGCGTGTTTTTTTACCTGCAGGAGCATTTAGTTCTTTAATTAACGTCTGGCGGCCAGTGGCATTAGCACTTTGGTAATCGCGCCACCATTGTGTTACCTCAACTAAATCGCCACCTTGGATCTCAGCGCGCATTTCTAAGAAATCAAAACCCGCTCGGAATTTTAAGTGCTCGAAAGCTTTTTCTGCTCGTTTACCTTGACGACGTGGTAAGCGGCTTTGTAAATGCCAGATATCACGGATTGTTGAGGTAAAGCGACGTGGGATGGCAATGCTCTTAGTTTGTGAATCTAGCGCGTCATTCATCGCTAATAACAAGGCATCATTGTAATTAAGACCACTGTCAATCACACGTTCTTCAGCTAACGCTTCTAGTGGATACCATAACATAGCGGCATATAAATAAGCCGGTGTTACACGCTTACCAGCATTAATCCGGTTGTCGGTATTTTCGAGTGCAATCTCGATGAACTTATCACCGTTACTTGAACCGTCTTCATTCAGATATTTACTGACTAGCGGGAATAATGGTTGGAATAAACCATATTCTTTCATCAATTTGTACGTCGCTAAGCCTTGACCATTTAAAAACAGTTTTAAGGTTTCTTCAAATAAACGCGCTGATGGAATGCTTTGTAACAAGCTTGCTAGTTGCTTGATTGGCGCTGCAGCTTCTGGGCTAATTTGCATGTCTAATTTAGCCGCAAAACGTACTGCACGTAACATACGTACAGGGTCTTCACGGTAACGGGTTTCAGGGTCGCCAATTAAACGCAGTTGCTTGCTTTGTAAATCGGCAAGGCCGCCAGCATAGTCATACACTGCACGGTCAGCAATGTTGTAATAAAGCGCATTAACGGTAAAGTCACGGCGTTCCGCATCTTCGCAGATAGTACCGTAGACGTTGTCGCGCAATAACATACCGCCATCAGACTGTTTTGACGTTTGTTGGTTTTCTTCTTCAACGTGATGACCACGGAAGGTTGCTACTTCAATCATGTCTCGGCCAAATAGGATGTGAGCAAGACGGAAACGGCGGCCAACTAAGCGACAGTTATGGAATAATTTTTTGATTTGTTCTGGTTCAGCATTAGTCGCAATATCGAAATCTTTTGGCTCTTGACCAATAAAAATATCACGAACGCCACCACCAACAAGATACGCTTGGTAACCTGATTTGTGTAAACGATAGAGTACTTTTAGGGCGTTCTCACTAATTAAATTATGGTTTACTGGGTGTTGGCCCTTTTCCAATTTCAGCTCATGTAATCCTAGATTCTGTGTGTCTGGTAACACAACTGGTGCAGGAGCAGGAGCCGCAGCCTTAGTAGAACGAGTCTTTTCAGGTGCTTTTTGACTCTGTGCATCACGATCTTCGCGTATCTTTGACGCTGCTGCAGAAGTGGTTTCTTGCACATCTGGCGTTTGATCTATCTGCTTTCTGCTCAGTATATTTTTACAGAATTTAGTGATTTGAGTGAAAATGGTACACCTCGAATTAATATTAAAATAGGTTGAATTATTTGTGCCGCCATATAATAGCGCTGCACTGGTAAAATGACAAAGATTGTTGAAGAAATTTAGTATTAATTTTTCCTTAGAGGTTTAATACGATTGATTTCTGTCTCGGTAGGTTTTTGACGGACCAATGTTCTGTTCCCCATTGTAAAAGTTGCGGGATAGAAAGATCTTGCAGCTCAGCAGAAATAGGTAATGCTAAGAATTTAAATGCCGCAATCAACTGTTTTTTTACCTGACTGGTATCCAAAGCTGGTGCATGATTCTGCTTACTTAATTTAGAACCATCGGCATTGCTGACTAACGGTAAATGTAAATATGATGGCGCGGGTTGGCCAAATAGCGCAAACAGATATAGTTGTCGTCCTGTTGGTTCGATCAAATCAGCACCACGCACCACTTGGCTAATACCTTGCTCAATATCATCTACCACGACAGCAAGATTGTAAGCAAACAGGCCATCTTTACGATGAATAATAAAGTCTTCTGCTGCCAGCGCTTTATTAATATCTATTTTACCATGGAGTTCGTCAATAAAATAATCAACGGGTGTGGTTGTCGTTAACCGTAACGCGGCATTGCCTGCAGTAAGCTGCTTATGTTTGCACTGGCCTTGATAAAAAGCGCCTTTAGCTTGGATCTGCTTACGAGTACAATCACAAAAATAGGTTAAATTTTGCTGGCTAAGGAAAGCGATGGCGTCTTGATAAGCGGTAGTGCGTTGGCTTTGATACATAATCTCACGATCCCAGTGTAAACCAAAGGCTTCAAGGGTGGTTAAGATATTGGCTGCCGCACCAGCGACTTCGCGTGGAGGGTCAAGGTCTTCAATACGCACTAACCAAGTACCGTGGTTAGCTTTTGCTTGTAAGTAGCTGCCAACAGCAGCGATCAGTGAGCCAAAATGTAATGGTCCTGAAGGTGAGGGCGCAAAGCGTCCTACATAGCTATTGGACATAAATTGGGTTCTTCAATTAAAAAAGGCTATAACTAGAAAGAGGGCTAATAAGCCCTCAATAATATCATGTCAGTGGAAACTGATTAGCCAACCATTTGCTTTTCTTTAATTTCAGAAAGCGTTTTGCAGTCAATACATTGTTCTGCAGTCGGTCGTGCTTCTAAGCGACGGATACCAATTTCGATACCGCAAGTGTCGCAAAAACCGAATTCATCATTTTCAATTAATTGAAGTGTTTTTTCGATTTTTTTGATCAGTTTTCTTTCACGATCACGCGCTCTAAGTTCTAAGCTAAACTCTTCTTCTTGGGCTGCGCGATCAACAGGATCTGGGAAGTTTGACGCTTCATCCTTCATATGAACCACTGTGCGATCAACTTCTTCCCGTAGCTCATTACGCCAAGCACTTAAAATGTTTCTAAAGTGATCGCGTTGCTTCTCGCCCATGTATTCTTCACCAGGTTGTTCTTGGTAAGCTTCTACACCTGCGATGGCTAAAACACCGAGTAATTTTTTCGCTTCAGGCATGCTATCTCTCCTAGTCCGCATTACGCCGTAATATTACCGAGCACTGCTAAGCAATATTTATCGGCGGTATAAATACCAGAAACACACAAACTGCGCAAACTAAACTGGTAAATTGTTCACTAACACCCTCTTTCGGGTTAGGTTGGCCGTGATCTCAATCACAGTTGAATGAAATTTGTTCTACCAGCGAAATTCTGTCTGTTTCTATTGCACTCGCGTATGCGAATACTTCAACTCCTTGGTTAATGGCCTGCTTAACAAGATCACTATAGTCTTTATCTAAGTGTTTCGCAGGTTTTAACGTCTTAATTGCGGTGTGCTGAACAACAAATAATAGTACCGCTCTGTGTCCGTTTTTCTTTACAGCCATCAGTTCTCTCAGGTGCTTTTGGCCACGAACACTAACAGTATCAGGAAAATAACCACAGCCATCTTCTAATAAACTGGCGCTTTTCACTTCGATATAGCATTTGCCCTGCTGGCTGTCGTCGAGCAAAATATCGATACGGCTATTTTCATCGCCGTATTTTACTTCAGTGGTCAGAGTTTCATAACCGCTTAATTGTGGTATGACGGCTAATTCAATGGCTTCTTTGGCGAGTTGATTGGCTTTGATAGTATTAATGCAGATCATATCACCGTTGGCTTTTTCAGTGAGTTCCCAAGAGCGTGAGTATTTACGTTTTGGATTATCAGATGTCGAATACCAAATGATATCGCCAGTATCACCACAGCCTGTCATAGCTCCTGTGTTGGCGCAATGAATCGTTACTTCTTCACCATTTTCAAGAATGACATCGGCTAAAAAGCGTTTGTAACGTTTAATTAATGTTGCGGGCTGTAACGGACTAGGATACTGCATGTGTCTGCTCAATCGGTTGGGAATCAATCGAGAGCATAATAATTTTTCAGCCATAAAGCTATACCTAACCGTGAATTGGGCTATCAAGGTTAGGTATTCATGGATTGCCAATTAATTGAATTTAGAAAGATCACGACGCCATTTTTTGTCTTCATTAGCCCCCGCTTTCTGCCATACTTGGCGTACATTGACGGTCAGTTGGCCATTAATTTCATTGGCGTTGAGTGTGAAGGTTAGCGGGTTAGCGATGTTGGGTTGGGATAAGATCTGTTGGTCATTAAATACTTGCTCAACCAGGCACACTGAAGTTTTATCCGCATGGCCGGCATCTCGTGCGAGTGGATTATTACAGTTATTCATTATATCGCCCCCGTTCGGGTAAAGCACGCCCAATTGCTGATGTTGACTACCGATAGAAATATCGAAGTAGATCTTTTGGTTGGCAAGGTAATTATAAATATTGGCAGATAATACTGATGGCGCGCGCTCTTTTTCATTATAAAAACGGGATAGTTTTAGGTAAGAGGAACTGCCTCCCGGTGCTGTAACATCGGCTGAACGGGTATATTTATGTAATATGCGCATGTGATGTAAGGGCAGCTTCCAGCCGACTTGCACCTGTACTTTGACATTGCCGTTGCTGAGTTCTTCGACATTGGTAATGCGGGTTTGCACTTTGGTATTCAGGATGGGGTCAATAATTTCAGTGTCAATACTGTCGCGTACTTTTAATAATTGGGCGAGAGAGAATTGGGGAGGACGACCGTGCGCTGCAAACAGTCGTTTTACATCATCAAGCGCTGAACTGAGTTGCCTGACTTCATGATCTTGTTGGCGGATCAATCTTGCGCTTTGCTGGGTTGAAATTTGCTGTTCGGCAATCGCTAATTTTATCTCGCCTAAGTTTTTTAAATGGTTATCAAACTCATTATCTAGGGTGATTAGACTTTTTTCTGTGCTGAGATTATTACGTAATATCGCCAGACTTTCACCAATGTAATGCTCGTCAAAGGTGGCGCGTATTTGCTGTACGACAAATACTTGGCCTTTATAGACATCTTTATCTTTGACTATCTGTGGTTTATTTTGCGGGGTGATATTAATGTAAGCGGCTTGAATAATCGGCACATATTGTTTGTAGTTAGTGAGATCTACTGGTTTGTTTTTTAATTGATATTCACGTATATCAAAACTGGCTTTGATACGGGCTTTTTCGTGCATGATTTGTTTGGCACTGGCAATACTTTCACCATTGGTAAGTTGATGAGTAATGGTATAGGTTTTTGACCAAAAGCCCTGATGCGCAGCTGCGATATTGCTATAGCTGAGCAGTAAAAATAAAGGTAGATAGATACTCATAGACAAGTGCATAGTAAGTTCCTTTTGCTATTCCTTATAAATAATAGACTTAAATTTTATGAATGGCGTTTTTAGGGTAAAATCCTGCGCATTACTGATTAATTAATTTTATCCAGAGAGGCCTGTGTGGCAGCGTTACCGATCACGTCCGTATTACCGAGTTTGTTTACGGCCTTAAAATCATCCAACCAAATTATTTTGCAGGCACCTCCGGGAGCGGGTAAATCAACGCTATTACCATTAAAACTGCTGCAAGAAAATATCTTCAGTGGCCGTATTTTGATGCTTGAACCACGGCGTCTTGCGGCACGTAATATTGCCGTGTTTATGGCCGCGCAGTTACAGCAAAAAGTCGGCGAAGCAGTGGGCTATCGCATGCGTGGTGATACTAAGGTGTCTAAATCAACCCGCTTGGAAGTGGTGACGGAAGGGATCTTAACGCGCATGATCCAGCAAGATCCGGAATTATCCGATTACGATCTGATTATCTTTGACGAATTTCATGAGCGCTCACTCAATGCCGATATCGGTTTGGCATTCGCTTTAGAAGTCCAGCAGGGTCTACGCGATGATTTAAAATTATTAGTCATGTCAGCAACCCTCGATAGTGAAGGGCTGCAAAAAATGTTGCCTGATGCACAATTGTTGACGGCTGAAGGGCGCTGTTTCCCTGTGACTTATAGTTATCACCCAATGGAACTGCAACGCAGTACTATTAAACAAGCGCTGCCGGGCGCGATTGCTGCCACGGTTAAATTAGCCCTGCAACAGCAAGCTGGGAATATTTTAGTGTTTTTACCGGGCGTGAGTGAAATTAAGCGCTGTCAGCAGCAGTTACAAGAGCTGGTTAATGGGCGTCTGCAAGTACTGCCTTTGTATGGACAATTGACGCAACAGCAGCAACAAGCGGCCATTAATCCTTTGGCTGCGGGTTTACGTAAAATAGTGCTGGCGACTAATATTGCGGAAACGTCATTAACCATTGAAGGTATTTCAGTTGTTATTGATTCAGGTCTTGAACGTAGAGTGAGCTTTTCACCACGCTCAGGAGTTGGTCGATTACAAACCAGACGTATTAGCCAGGCTTCTGCCACGCAGCGTGCGGGTCGTGCGGGACGATTACAAGCCGGTCATTGTTATCGTTTATGGCGAGAGGAAGAACACAGTCGTTTAGAAGCGCAAATTGAACCAGAAATTATGAGCGCTGATTTAACCTCAACTTGCTTAGAACTAAAAGTGTGGGGGGTAAATAGCTTTGCTGAGCTGGCGTTATTAGATCAACCATCGACGGCAAACATACAATATGCGGAAGGCTTGTTAACCGATTTAGGTGCGTTAGAGTCGGGAAGTTGCAGTCAGCATGGCCAAGCGTTAGCGGGTTTTGGTATGTCGCCACGGTTAGCACATATGCTGTTAACGGCGCAAGCGTTAGAGACGGAATTACCCGGTATTAGCTGGTTAGGCTGCCGGTTAATTGCCTTACTTGAGGGCAGTGAGCGATTACCGCTAGATTTAGATTTTGCCCTTCAGCAAATGACGGCAGGGCAATTTAAACAAGCACAACGTCAAGCGCAGCAATGGGCGCAACGTTTTAGTTTTGTCAAAGACAGCAGCAAGCAAGCGAACAGCAATGCCTATACGGGGCTGCTATTAGCATTAGCTTATCCAGACCGTATCGCACAGCGTCGTACTAATGTCGGGCGAGGGCAAGCGGGTCAGGCTGTTTATAGTCAAGAGACGCGTTACATGTTGAGCAACGGACTGGGGGTTAAGTTGATGACGGATACCGGTTTAAGCAGTGCCGAATTATTGGTGGTTGCCGATTTATCATTAACTGAGCAAGGCGCGGATGCCATGGTATATAACGCATGTGAAATCGATTTAGCGGAATTACAAACTTGGTTACCGCAGCTATTTAGCCAGCAAGCATTTGTGCAATGGGACTTAAAAGCCCAGAAATTGATTGCTGAACAGCGTCACTGTTTAGGTAAATTAGTATTATCACGCCAGGTATTAACGGATATAACCCCAGCACAAAAACAAACGGCAGTGCTTGCCGGTATTCGTAAAGCAGGGTTGGCGGTATTGCCGTGGAACGAGCAACATAAAGCCTTACTTACGCGCCTACGTTGCGCACATCAATGGGTGCCGGAATTGGGATTTGTTGATTACAGTGACGCTGCCTTGCTTACCGATTTAGAACATTGGCTATTGCCGTACTTAACTGGGGTGACAGGGCCTGCGCAGATGAAAAAAATACCGCTCACGGAGGCGTTATTATCACGGTTAGGCTGGTCACTACAGCAGCGTTTGGATAAAGAGTTACCTACGCACTTTACGGTGCCGACGGGGTCGAAAATTAAATTACGTTATAGCGAGAACAAGGCGCCGAGTTTACCGGTTCGCATTCAAGAGATGTTTGGCCAAGCCAATAAACCAACGGTGGCCAATGGTCGCGTGCCGATTGTGATTGAATTACTGTCTCCGGCTCAGCGCCCGTTGCAGATAACCCAAGACCTACTCGGTTTTTGGAGTGGCAGTTATAACGAGGTTAAAAAAGAAATGAAAGGCCGTTACCCGAAACATTATTGGCCAGATAATCCACTCGAGGCGATGCCAACCCGCCGGGTGAAAAAACATATGTAGGAAATCAGTAATAATTAATCGGAATCTGCTATTATCCCGCAGTGTTCGTCTCAGTAAAATAAAAGAAGATTTATCATGACTAAAAAAATCGCTACATTGCACCCCCGTAATCCACATCAAGGACGTTATGATTTAACTGCCTTAGTTAAAACATATCCAGCATTACAGGCGTATATTACGCAAAACCCGCGTGGAGAAGAAACTGTCGATTTTAGTGATGATAAAGCGGTCGTGTGTTTGAACGCAGCCTTATTAGCGCATTTTTACCAAGTGCCCAATTGGCAGATCCCACCGGGTTACTTATGTCCGCCAATTCCAGGTCGTGCCGACTACATTCATTACATCGCCGATCTGTTAGCTGAAATCAATGATGGTGAAGTACCGACCGGTAAACGTGTTAAAGCATTAGATATTGGTACAGGGGCTAACTGTATTTATCCGATTATTGGTCATCGTAGCTATGGTTGGGGTTTTGTTGGTACTGATATCGATAAAGTGGCAGCGAAAACAGCCAACGTGATCGTACAAGCCAACTCAAGCTTGAGCAAAGCAATTAAAATCGTGTTAAAGAAAACCCCGGGTAGTACTTTCAAAGGCGTGATTAAATATAACGACAAATATGCTGTGACTGTGTGCAACCCGCCGTTCCATGCTTCAATGGCCGATGCTGCAGCGGGCACTGAACGTAAAATTACAAATCTGCATAAAGGTAAGGCAGCGCCGACTGATACTACCAAGCTAAATTTTGGTGGTCAAAATACCGAACTGTGGTGTGAAGGTGGCGAACTACGCTTTGTTAAAGACATGGCGAAAGAGAGTAAAGATTTTACTGAGCAAGTATGTTGGTTTACTAGCCTTATCTCCAAAGGCGAGCATATCGAAGAACTTGAGCAACATCTACACGCGCTTGGTGCAAAACAAATCCGTGTGATCCCAATGTCACAAGGGCAAAAAGTCAGCCGTATATTAGCATGGAGCTTTATGGACAGTGACGAGCAACAACAATGGGTTCGTAATAACTTGTAAAAAGTACGAATGAAAGCCTCTAGTAGAATGGGCTAAATTTCGGTAACTTTATACGGCAAGCATTACGCTTGCCGTTTGTACATCTGGCAAAACTTAATACACAGGACGGGTATATGTTGGTATGGCTTGGTTACAGCTACTTAGTGTTAAGCATCATTACGCTGCTGGTATATGGCAAAGATAAATGGGCGGCAAAACGCCAGTACTGGCGTACTCCAGAGAAAACATTGCACGTATTGGCATTACTCGGTGGTTGGCCGGGCGCATTGGTAGCACAAAAACTGTTTTCTCACAAAAAAAGTAAAATTAGCTTCAAGCGTATTTTTTGGCTAACAGTCATTGGTAATGTATTAATTGTACTGGGCATTTTTCAAATAGATCCGGGCTATGTGATTATCAGTTAATTTTCTCAGTTGAAATTTTAGCCTGATTTACACATATTTACGTTATCAATACTATGCCTTTGTTTTGTTGTGTTATACCATTTCGGCCTTATTATGCTAATTACGGCTATTTTTCACGAGAATTGGGTATTCATTAATGTCGTCAATTACGAACAATAAATTAAAATTAGTGTTGATGTGGGTATTATTAACCAGCGTATTACTGAGCATTGTTGCGCTATTACCGGTGACTGATAAAGCCGATACAGGTAATACTGTAGACGCCGCATCTGTTACAGATGAGCCGCAAGTCAATACTACTGTGAATTCATCATTAGAGCTGGCATCAGTGCCTGCGGCCTCTACTGATAATGTGATCGCGCCGACCACGGTACTCAGCGATGATCTGACTTCACCTGTTTACGAAGTAACTGCTGCAAGCTCAACGGTCACGGAGTCGGCCGTGGCGTCAATAGCGCAAGAACTTGCAACATCGTATCCAAAAACAACTAACTATGTGATCCAAAAAGGTGACACCTTAGGGGGCATTTTCGAGCAACTTGGTTTAAGTCAAACCAGCTTGTACCAGATCCTTGAAGTGGATTTAAACGTATTAGCGTTAGACAGTATTAAGCCGGGACAAACCCTTATTTTTACCGAATTTGAAGGGCGGTTAACACGCCTCGAATTACAAATCAGTCTTGCTCATCAGGTGGTCTATAAAAGTTCGGGTGATAATGGCTTTGAATTTGAACAAATAACCCTTGATGGTGAGTGGCGTGAACACAGCTACATAGGTAAGGTTGAATACAGCTTTGCAGGCTCGGCAAAAAAAGCGGGATTATCGTTATTTGAAGCGCAATTTATAGCCCGTTTATTAAAAGATAAAATTAATTTTAGCCGTGACTTACGCAGTGGCGATACCTTTAAAGTATTGGTGTCTCGTCAATATATTGGTGATGAACGCACGGGTGAAAATCGTATTGATGCGGTAAGTATTAATAATCGCAGCCGTGATATTAGTGCGTATTTGTATGAAGGTGCTTATTACGATGAAGCTGGTTTAAGTATTGAACGCGCTTTTGTGCGTCGTCCTGTTAGCAGTAAATACCGCATATCATCAAGCTTTAACCCAAGACGTTTACATCCGGTCACCGGTTTATTACGCCCGCATAATGGTACTGACTTTGCGGTACCGATTGGCACTCCCATTTATGCTACGGGTGATGGCGTGGTATCGCGTGTGCTTAATCATAAATATGCGGGGCTATATATCGAACTCTCAAACGGCCAAACTTACCGTACCCGTTTCTTACATTTAAGTAAGGCCTTGGTGAAAAAAGGTCAGCGGGTAAAACGTGGGCAGAAAATTGCGCTATCAGGTAACAGTGGTCGTATTACCGGACCACATCTGCATTATGAACTACATTTACGTGGCCGTGCGGTGAATGCCATGACAGCGGATATCCCGATTGCAACGGCGATTGAGAAAAAGCAGCAAGCGGCATTTAAACTGGCTTTAAACAATTACCATGCTGCTTGGGAGCAAGTTACAGGCTAACTTTACCGCGCATGTTTTTAGTTTTTCCACGCTGAGTCTTAGTGTCCATACGTTTCTTTTTGGCATTACGACTCGGCTTGGTTGCGCGACGTGCCTTTTGGATCACTGTCGCCTGCTTAATCAATTCAACCAAGCGTTCAAACGCCACCTGCTTGTTAAAATCCTGACTGCGAGACTCCTGGCTTTTAATGATGATCACGCCATCTTTGGTGATGCGATGATCATTTAACGCCAACAACCTTTCTTTATAAAATTCGGGTAATGACGAAGCCTTGATATCAAAGCGTAAATGGATCGCTGTTGATACTTTATTGACGTTTTGACCACCGGCGCCTTGTGCGCGGATGGCTTGAATATCAATTTCTGAATCGGGAATTGATACGTTGCTAGAGATAAAAAGCATTGATAAACCTTGGTGTTATATTGCATTACTAGATTGAACTAACAGACACGGATCATTGCTAGTGTCTGGTTTGCTATGCGCTATGATACTCTTGTTTCCGGCCATTGTTAATTTGCAATTGTCAGAGGGACTATCTTCTGTGTGATAAGAGAATATTTATGTTAATAATTCGGCCGATCAAGGTCTGTGATGCGCAAGCTTTATCGGCGTTATTTTCTCAGCTGGATGACGAAACGCCGTTTATGGCGATGGGGGAGCACAATAGTGCGATTGAACTCAGTGAACATCTGGGTTTATTTATCAACTCTGCAACCCAGGTGCTTTATGTAATAGAGCAAGATGGCCATAAGTTGTTGGGTTTTGCGATCGGGATAAGTGGTTATATTAGTGGTGATAGCAACACGGCAGCCTTAGTTATCGGTATTCAACAAGCGAGTATCGGTAAGGGACTTGGACGGCAATTATTGGCACATGTCGAGACGTGGGCACGACTGCTGAAATTAAAGCAGCTAGAATTAACTGTTATAATAACGAATGAAAACGCGATAGGGTTTTATAAACGTAATGGCTTTAAGCAAATAATAGTAAAGCCAGCTGGAATGATTGACGACCTTACTGAAAATGAATTATATATGGTGAAGGCGCTTAATTCGGATTAGGGAAGTTCATGGCGCAATCTCGATGCAATTATTACTGCTGGGTTTAATTGCGCTGATTGGGGCATTTTTTGTTGCCCTTGGGATCAAGCTCGCAGCAACGTAATCAGGTAGTGAAAATACTGCCCTGCAATAGTTGAGTTGAAGGGAGCGAACAGGGTAAACTAACGTTTCTTTATTACGCTGTATTTATTCGATCGTATTTTAGCGTATTTGATGCAATATCTAGGACCCTTTCCCTTGGCTAAACGTCCCATAACTGATGACCCCAAAAAACCGGTCAGTAAACGTAAAACACCGGCAAAACCAGCAGTGAAAAAAACAGTCGCAAAAAAAACAGCGAGCAAATCTACCGCAAGAAAAGTCAGTAAGAAGAAAAGCAAACCAGCCAAAAACCGACCTTGGACACGTAGCCTTGTCATTTTCCTGCTTAAATTTAGTTTGGCTTTTTCAGCTATCTTCGTGCTTTATGGTATGTATTTAGACAGCAAAATCCAAGCGCGATTTTCTGGCCCAATCTGGAAAACGCCAGCACAAATCTATGCGCGTAGCTTAGAACTCACTCCGGGGATGTTTTTACCGCATCAAAAACTGGTTGAAGAGCTGGAGTTACTTAATTATCTAAAAGTCGGCAAACCACGTACCGCCGGACAGTTCTCTGTGTCGAAGACCAAGATAGAATTATTACGCCGTAGCTTTACTTATCTTGACGGAGTGGAGCCTAATCAAGCTCTATTTTTGACTTTTGCTGATAACCGCTTAGTCAGTATTCGCGATCAGCAAACCGGCAAATACCTTAATTCTGTCAACCTCGATCCCATGTTACTCGATACGTTACAAGCGCCGAATCAAGAAGACCGTATCTTGGTTGAATTACAGAATTACCCACAGCTATTAATTGATACCTTGTTGCTAGTGGAAGATCGTAACTTCTATCATCACAGCGGCGTATCGCCTGTTGCTATCGTTCGTGCAGCCTTCGCTAATATGAACGCTGGACGGACAGTGCAAGGTGGTAGTACCTTAACTCAGCAGTTAGTGAAAAACTTCTTCTTAACGCGCCAGCGCAGTCTTTGGCGTAAATTTAATGAAGCCTATATGGCGATATTAATTAATTATCGCTTAAGTAAAGATGCGGTATTAAGCGGTTATCTTAATGAGGTCTATTTAGGTCAAAATTACAGTGACGGTGTATATGGGTTTGGTTTAGCCAGTTACTTCTATTTTGGCCGTCCAGTACCAGAGCTGAGCATAGATCAGATGGCATTTCTGGTTGCGGTGGTGAAAGGTCCGTCGTTTTATGATCCATGGCGTTATCCTGAACGTGCACTTGAACGTCGTGACATGATTATTCGTCTATTATCCAAGAACGGTAAGATCAGTACTGCTGAATACCGTGCGGCGATTGCTAGACCACTGGGTATTATCCCACGCGGTCACATGAGTGTGTCTAAAGCACCCGCATTTTTATCTTTGCTGCGTCGTGAGTTAAAAACTACCTTTGGTGATGCACTGTATGATCAATCGGGATTAAAGATCTTTACCAGTTTAGATCCGCTTGCTCAACGTGCGGCTGAAACGGCGATCACGGAAAGTTTACCGCGATTAGAGAAGGCCCGAAAAATTACTGGCTTAGAAACCGCAGTGGTGGTGACCGATCGTCAATATGGTCGAGTAACGGCACTCGTCGGTGGGCGTAATACCCAATATGCTGGTTTTAACCGGGCGCTTGATGCCTCGCGTTCGATTGGTTCTGTGGTTAAACCAGCTATCTATTTAACGGCGTTTGAACAAGGTTATGACCTTAACTCGCCATTAGTCGATAAACCGCTGCGTTTAAATAACCAGTACGGTAACAACTGGCAACCCAAAAACTATGATCGTAAATTCCGTGGTGAAGTGCCGCTGTACCAAGCTTTGATGCAATCGCTTAACGTGCCTACGGTAAATTTAGGCATGGCAGTTGGGGTTGATAATGTCATTGAAAGTCTAAAGCGTTTGGGTATTAACAAAGTGGATAATCATTACCCATCGATGTTGTTGGGGGCATTAAATATGTCACCGTTCCAAGTCTCACAAATGTACCAAACGATTGCGACAGCGGGGGAGTATCATAAGTTAACAGCGCTGGTGGCCGTGGTTGATGAAGACGGTGATCTCGTCTATCAACAGAGCTTAAAGGGTAAACGTCGATTTGCGCGTAAAGATATTGACCTGACTATTTATAATATGACGTTGGTAGCGAAACAAGGCACAGCACGCCGGTTAAGTTGGCAGTTCCCGGGCATTAACTTTGCGGGTAAAACGGGCTCGACCGATAAATTGCGCGATAGTTGGTTTGTGGGTTTAGATAATCGTGATGTCGTCACTGTGTGGGTAGGACGAGATGATAATAAAACCTCAACCTTAACAGGCTCAAGCGGTGCATTAACGGTATTCGGGGATTACATGAAGTTACGTAGTGCCGATAGCTTAGTTGTGAATTAGCGGTCGCGGTTACATTAAAGCGAAACCAAAAACGGCGAGCTATTTCTATTCTTACTATTACTAGTAAGATAGAAACACCTCGCCGTTGTTATGCATTCAGATTTTTGGAGTTGTTAATACAACTTAGAAGTGACCTTCTAAACCAAGGAATACACCGTCAATTGTTGCATCTGCTTTCACATCATCAACTTTAAAGTCAAGTTGTTGAATTCGGTAACCCGCGCGGATAGACCAATCTAGTACATAACCTGGGTTTAGCATGAACGCCAGACCGATTTCAGCATCGCCATATACATCGCCAGTGATACCAATCGCATTTACCATCGCGAATGCTTTAAGTGGGAACATTGGTAGGCCAACTTCACCATAAGCATAACCCATAGGTAATGGACCTGAGAATGACACATCAGTAGAACCATCTTTGAAAGTACCGTTCAGTTGACGCCATGTTACACCGGCATCAAGTGATACAATGTCATTGTCTAGGAATTCATAGTACAGCGTGAAATCAACTGTTTTTAAGTTAACATTTTCGCTCGCTGAAGAGCCTTCAACATCAACATTCGAGAAGCTTAGTGCTGCATTTGGAATTAATGGAATCGGGTGTTCCACTTTCACATACATACGGTAGTTGTAAGTATCTTCATAACCAGAGGCAGCAAGATCATCACCTCTGTAGCTAAGGGTACCATCAACACCTGATTGCCATACGTCTGCACCAAAATAGGTACCAATAACATCAGCCATTACGTTGTTTGAAAGACCGGTAAGAAGAGTTAGTGCAAGTAGTTGTTTTTTCATAATGAGTCCATGTTCATTTATGTAATTATTTCGCGCAACAGTAACAGCAAGCGTCCTTGGTTAATTAGTATTAGATATTTATTCATTAAATTCTAATGCTATCAACTCACGGTTAATACTTTCGGCCGGTGTGGAAAAAAGTTTAGCGCTAATATTAATTTTATAAAACCGTTGATATACGGTTATTTTTGTCGGCTATTATACATTTTGCAGTTAAATAATCATGTTTAATACGCTATTTATGTGATTTTAACTAAAGTAGTTGAACTTATTTTTGACTAGTACTTTTACGAGGTAAAAAAAAGGCACAAAAAAGCCCTAAAATAGGGCTTAATTAAATGATGATAATGTTACTGTCATCATACTTTTAACGCTGAAATTGTTACGCTAGTTTAGCAAAACAACGTTCAGCCGCTGCAATTGTTGCTTCAATATCTGCATTGCTGTGTGCTGTTGATAAGAAACCCGCTTCAAATGCAGACGGTGCTAAATAAACACCTTCTGCTAACATAAGGTGGAAGAACTGCTTGAAGCGTTCTGCATCACATTTGAATACGCCTTCAAAACCAGTGATTTCAGCTTGGTCTGTAAAGAAGAAGCCAAACATACCGCCAACATAGTTTACCGCCAGAGGGATATTCTGACGTGCCGCCGCCGCTTTAAGGCCTTCAGCTAATTGCTGGGTGCTGGCACTTAATTGCGCTGCAATTTCAGGTTTATCAATTTCATTAAGCGCTGCTAGACCTGCCGCCATGGCAATTGGGTTACCTGATAATGTACCTGCTTGGTATACCGGACCTGTTGGGGCAATATGTTGCATGATCTCCAATTTACCGCCAAACGCGCCAACTGGCATGCCGCCACCGATCACTTTACCTAATGTGGTTAGGTCTGGTTTTACTTGATAGTGTGCTTGTGCACAGCCCGTTGCAACACGGAAACCTGTCATTACTTCATCAAAGATAAGTACCGCATTGTATTTATCACAGATGGTACGCAAGCCTTGTAGGAAACCGTCTTGTGGTGGAATGCAGTTCATGTTGCCAGCAACTGGTTCAACAATGATGCACGAGATGTCTTCTGGGTATTCCGCAAATAATGCTTCAACTGATGCTAAATCATTAAACGTAGCTGTCAGTGTGTGCTTAGCAAAGTCAGCTGGGATACCTGGAGAGCTTGGTTGACCTAATGTTAGTGCGCCTGAACCTGCTTTAACCAGTAGCGAGTCAGCGTGGCCGTGGTAGCAACCTTCAAATTTTAAGATCTTGTCACGGTTGGTGTAGCCACGCGCCAGACGGATCGCACTCATGGTTGCTTCTGTACCAGAGCTAACCATACGGATCTGTTCCATTGACGGCACCATAGACTGTACTTTTTGTGCCATGATCACTTCGATTTCAGTCGGCGCACCAAAACTTAAGCCATTTTCAACCGCAGCCAGTACCGCAGATTTGATAGCTGGGTGATTATGACCCAAGATCATTGGCCCCCATGAACCCACATAATCGATATAGGCATTGCCATCGACATCATAGATGCGAGCGCCTTCGGCACGTTGAATAAAGAGTGGACTACCACCAACGCCATTGAATGCGCGTACTGGTGAGTTAACGCCACCAGGAATAATAGCTTGAGCTTGCGTGAAAAGTTGGCTTGATTTGGACATCTGCAATCCTTTTATCTACTGTCAAAGACGATATATTAAGAAATATTTTAGGCCGTTATTATACCTGTTAAGTGGTTTAATCGTAGCTTTTTTACATTTTTAGCGACTTGTACCTAAGTTGTCTTTGTTTTCGTCGGCGGAATCGTTAAAATAGTGGTTTATTTTTATGCTTCATCACGAAAAAGGCTGACATGTTTAAGATTATTAAACCGCGTTACATGGTGTTACTCGCGCTAGCAATATTATTGGGCTATGGTTTTTCTTACCTGAAAGGCATGGAGTCAGCAGCAAAAATAACCATTAAAGACGATGAGATAGCCCGTCTTAGTACTGAATTAGCTGAAACCAGCAAGATGAAAGCACAAGTTGAGGCCGAACTGCAAACTACCCAGATATTAGTGGATCAGTTAACCGAGCAGCAACGTACTATGTTTAATGAAAATACGGAGCTAAAACGTGAATTGGTGTTTTTCCAACGTATCATGGCGCCTGAAGATGTGATAAATGGGGTGAAATTAGAAAGCCTGACATTTATTCCAGAGGTCAGTGAAGATTATTACTTTATGAAAATTGTACTGATGCAAGTACAAAAGAAAAAACGCCACATTAAAGCCAGCGCCGATTTGGTGTTCTATGGCAGCGAAGAAGGTGAACCGGTTGAATATCGCTGGAGTGACTTGGTTGATGAAAATCAGCAAAAGCTAACATTTTCATTTCGTTATTTCCAAACGATAGAAGCATCGGTTAAATTTCCACTGGGTTTTGT
The DNA here is from genome assembly GCF_033791185.1 of Moritella sp. Taxonomy (GTDB): domain Bacteria; phylum Pseudomonadota; class Gammaproteobacteria; order Enterobacterales; family Moritellaceae; genus Moritella. Next base: position 38,086 of record NZ_JASJHF010000008.1, read on the forward strand.
GCCCGAGCGTGTCGCCTTTGTTGGCAAGGTAAAGGGTAATCGTTGGAATTCAGCTATCAATTTAACACAAAATTTTGATTGGAGTGCGGTATTGCAAAGCAGTGATGCGATCTCAGGCTCATAAGTGCCCATTATCGGCATCAGTAACAAAGAGTCGACAAACGATAGTTGACTGATTTAGTCAGGTATTAGATAATTGAATGTATAAATCGAGTTTAAGTGAGAGCAGATATGGAACTATTTACAGACGTTGGTGCAACTCAGGCTGACAATAACGAGATTGTTGAACAAGCTGTTACACCTGTCGCTGTGGAAGCAAGTGCAGATGAGATGGTATTACCCATTCATTTTAGTGATAACGCTGCAGCAAGAGTGAAAGAATTGATCACCGAAGAAGAAAATCTAGCGCTTAAATTACGCGTGTATGTAACTGGCGGCGGTTGTTCTGGTTTCTCTTACGGTTTTACTTTTGATGAAAAGATTAATTTTGGTGATACTGTTATCGAAAAAAATGGTGTAACCATGGTTGTTGATTCAATGAGTCTACAATACTTAGTTGACGGCACTGTTGATTACATTGATGGCTTAGAAGGTTCACGTTTCTTAGTGAACAACCCGAACGCAACAACAACATGTGGTTGTGGTTCAAGCTTCTCAATCTAAATGAGCGGTTGAATTTAAACTATCAATTCGTACTTAACCTTAGTTTAAGTACGAATATTTCCCCTCTATACTCTCCTCGTTTATAAAAAGATTAGTACTTGTAGCTTATTCTTTAATGTTTGTGACCGATCGTCTTGTTTTCACCTTGTAACCATTCCTATCTTGTTAAATTTGTTGCATTATAGTTATTCAATGATGTTCAAAGGAATGATTATGAGTAATTTTACCGCGCTGGCTATGATTAAAAAGCCATTATTTCAAGCAGCACTCATCGCCATTGCATTTGCAGTATGGATGGTAAGTGGCTCTGGTAGTGAACAGGTAAATAATATACAGGTTGATGGCGCTGTTGCTGCTAATACCAAAGCTGTGGTTGAGAAACCAATTCCCCAAGTGCGAACTCAACAGTTTGATGCGCAGTTAGTAGCTCGTTCTATCTCTCTTTATGGTCGTACAGCTGCAGATCGTGAAACTAATCTTGGCGCTGAAATCGCAGGGCGCGTAGATGCAGTGCTGGCCAAGCGCGGCAGCTTTGTCAAGAAAGGCGATATTATTGTGCGGATGGAAGAAAACGACCTGCCACAACTCTTGATGCGTGCTAAAACTTTATACAAGCAACGTGAAATTGAATATCAAGGGGCAAAGAAACTTGCAGCACAAGGTTTTCAAGGTAAAGCGCGTTTAGCCGAAGCCGCAAGTGCACTTATGGATGCGTCAACCGATGTCTTCACCATAGAATTGCAGTTAGAAAAAACCGTCATTATAGCGCCTATCTCTGGCATTCTGAATGAACGTCATGTGGAAGTCGGTGACTATTTAGCAAAAGGTAATCCGATTGCGACAATTGCCGATATTAACCCACTGATTGTCAAAGCCGATGTCACAGAGCTTGATGTTAATAATGTGCAATTACAGCAAGTGGCTAATGTGCGTTTAGTCAGTGGCGAAGAAGTTGCAGGTAAAGTGCGTTACATTTCACGGGTTGCCAATGCGGCCACCAATACTTTCAATATTGAAGTCGCAATTGATAATGCCGATTTAAGGTTATCAGCTGGTGGTAGTGCCGAGCTATCCTTGCCATTACGTCAAGAGTGGGCGGTGAAGTTATCACCATCAACGTTAGCGCTGGATGAAAAGGGG
>NZ_JASJHF010000009.1:0-5833 GCF_033791185.1 Moritella sp.
TTATCATAATGCACGCTGCCACTGATTTGGCCTTCTAATTCGCCCATCAACAACACCATTTCGTTGTCATCAAGTTCATTATCATGGAATGCGTTTAACGCTTCTAAACCAGCGACAATCGATGCCGCACTCGAACCGAGTCCGCTACCGATTGGTAGATTTTTTTCTAATTCCATCACCAATGATTTAATTGTTAAACCACGCTGTTCTAATGCTTTGCCGTAAGCTAAAAAGCAATCGTAAATAATGTTTTCACGGAAATCATCTGGTAATTTATGGGCAAAACGACCGCTTGATGTTAAGGCAAAATCACCATCGGTGGCAGCGATATAAACGCGATCGCCAACCAAGGTGCCATCAATAGGTGCTAGCGCGGCGCCTAATACATCAAAACCGACACTGACGTTACCGATCGAAGCCGGTGCATATGCAACAAGACTCATGGCTAAACCTCCTGCTTCCAGTTAAGGGTACGTAATACATCGGCAAATACGCCCGCAGCAGTCACTTCAGAACCGGCACCATAACCACGTAATACCATCGGAATTGGTTGATAATAACGGCTGTAAAATGCTAATGCATTCTCGCCATCTTTAACTTTATTGAGCGGATCTGACTCTGGCACTGCTGCGATTGATACTTTACATTTACCGTCTTCAATCTGACCGATATAACGTAGTACTTTGCCTTCTTGTGCTGCCGTTGCTTGTAAGTCCGCAAAATACGCATCTGCTTTTGGCAAGTTCGCCATGAATTCTTCATTAGTACCTGAGGCATCAAAACCAGCTGGTATTGCTTCTTCGACTTCAACTTGGTCTAAAGTTAAATCCATGCCCGCTTCACGCGCAATAATTAACAGTTTACGGGCGATATCCATGCCGCTTAAATCTTCACGAGGGTCCGGTTCAGTAAAGCCATTATCACGGGCTTGCGCAGTGGCTTGCGAGAAGCTCATGCCTTCATCTAATTTACCGAAGATGTATGACATAGAACCCGACAAGATACCGTTAAAGCGCTCTAACTGATCACCAGCACTTAATAAGTTCTGTAAGTTCTCAATAACCGGTAGACCAGCGCCAACGTTAGTATCATATAAGAAACGACGGCGGGTTTTTAACGCGGTTAAACGCAGTTCGTGGTAATAATCCATGCTCATCGTATTGGCTTTCTTATTTGCCGCTACCACGTGGAAACCACTGCCAAGAAAATCAACATACTGACTGGCAAGATTATCATTGCTGGTACAGTCAACGATCACCGGATTAATGATGTGGCTGTTTTTAACCAGATCTTCAAGCGCTGTTAATGAGAATTCAATATTGCTCGCGCCAAGATCATCCGCCCAGTTGGTTAATGACAGACCCTCTGAATCTAATAGCATTTGACGGCTATTGGCGATCCCGCACACGCGGATCTCAATTTGACGTTCTGCTAAGAATTCTTTTTGACGTTTAATTTGCTCGACTAATGCCGCGCCAACACCACCACAGCCTAATAAGAACAGGTCGATGTATTGTTGTTTACCAAAGAAGATATTGTGTGAGGCTTTAATGGCTTCATTGGCTTTACTTTCGTCAATAACCGCAGAAATAGAACGCTCTGATGACCCCTGGGCAATCGCCACAAGGTTAACCGATGCTTGTGCTAATGCCATGAAGAAACGCGCAGCAATACCATTGGCTTTACGCATGCCATCACCCACCAGTGACACAATCGCTAAGCCATCACGCATTTCAATCGGTTCTAATAACTGATTACTGATCTCAAGATTAAACTCGCTATTGAGTGCTAATCTGGCTTTGCCTGCATCATAACTGTGGATACAGAAACTGACGCTGTATTCTGACGATGACTGGGTGATAAGTGCAATCGAGACACCTGCGCGAGATACGGTTTCAAAAATACGACCAGCCATGCCAACCATACCTTTCATACCCGGCCCTGATACGTTAATCATCGTCATGCCACTTAGCTCTGATAATGATTTAACTTCTGCTTGGGTTTTTGACGTTAAGCCGCCAATCAAGGTGCCCTCACCTTCTGGATTCTTGGTATTTTTAATCAAACAAGGAATATGATGCTGAGCAATCGGGGCAATGGTTTTTGGGTGCAATACTTTGGCGCCAAAGTAAGACAGCTCCATTGCTTCTGGGTAGCTTAATGTTTTAAGTAATTTGGCATCTTTTACTAAACGTGGATCACACGCATAAACACCGTCTACATCGGTCCAGATCTCACAACAATCCGCATACAGACATGCCGCCAATACTGCCGCAGAATAATCCGAACCATTACGACCAAGTACCACGGTATTGCCTTGTTCATCACCTGCGGTGAAGCCTGGCATTAAATAAATGTGGTCGGTTTTAATTGGATCTTGTTCGAAACGAGCACGTGAGGCATCAATATCTACCGATGCTTCTAATACGCTGCCCTGACCGACTAGCTTATCTTGTGGAACAATCACTTCCACCTTAAAGCCGCGCGCTAATAACAGTTGCTCCATGCACACAATACTTAGCTTTTCACCGGTACTTAATATTTTTGCTTCGATGTTTTCTGGACACTGCGATAACAACTTAACGCCATATAAGTATTCTCTTAATGTCGCTAATGATGCAGCTACCTGTGTTAATGCCAGCGCGTCATTAAAGTTGCTGTATTGCAGTTTTAAGCCTGCAATGAGCGCTTTAAAAATACCATCAATGTCTTCCAGTGATGATTCTGCGTCAAGGCCACGAACCGTTTGTTGTACAGCCGCAACCAAGTTGTTGGTCACTTTTGCTGGTGCAGATAACACGAGTGCTACTTGTGATTGCTCGATGTTACTTACTGATATATCTGCTGCACAGGCAAATCGTTCAGCATTTGCTAACGACGTACCACCAAATTTTAAAACTCGCATCCTTTGCTCCTCGTTGATAAAAAAAAGCCCGTTCCAAAATGGTAACGGGCTTTTTTGTTATTTCTGTCTTAGCCCTGCGTATCATCCCACCGTTGTAATAACAGTGTTAGTAATGGTGGTGGTAATGAACGCTAAGCAATAAGTCATAAAATATTTAATAAATTTGTCAATAATTTCAATACCTATAGAAATATCAAAAAATGCGATGTTAATCAAGTTTAAAATAAATTTAGTTGTTTAAATCTATACCTCGCTAAATGAATGTAAAAATGTTGATATAATGTAAAAACATTGCGATATTGAGACATGTCTTAAATCCAAGGATTTGTCGAATGGAAAAAGTTTTAGAAGCCCAAATTGCCGGTTCATTGTTAGGATCATTTGACGCTTTTTATAGTCGCTTTTTAGAAGTGACCCGCGGCGCTAAGTTACGTTTTGAAAACGCCGATTGGCATGGTGTGCAAATAGCCGCGAAAAAACGTATCAGCCTGTATGACTACCACGTTGGTAAAACCGCACAGCAAATGCAAGACCTCGCTGCAGAAGTAGAAGCCGACCAAGTGTTTTTACAAAGCATTAAGTGTGAATTTGAAGCGCTATTACAGCATTACGCTAATTTTGAGATTGCCGAAAGCTTCTTTAACTCCGTTTACCGCCGTGTCTTTAAGCACACTAACATCTACAAAGACCAATTATTTATTACCAATGCCAACCGTGTTCGTGATCCCGCCTACCCAAATAATTTTTATCGCAGTTATACCCGAGGTGGCAACTTTTCGGTGATCTTGCGCAAGGTCATTACCGATTATACCTTTACCGCACGTTGGGAGAACTTAAACCGCGATCTGGCCAATGTGGTCGATTACCTTAATCAACATGCGCCTAAGCAACTTACCGATGCCAAACATATCGAAGTACACATGCTTAACGAAGTATTCTATCGTAATAAAGGCGCTTACCTGATGGGTAAGATCTTTGCTGATGGAGAGATGTATCCACTGGTATTCCCGATTTTAAATAACGAAGAAAATGAGATCTATTTAGATACGGTTATTTTTGAAAAAGAAGAAACCAGTATTTTATTTGGCTTTGCCCGTGCTTACTTTTTTGTCTATGCCCCCGAACCTGGCGCCATCGTGCAGTTTTTAAAACCGATGATCCCAAATAAAACTAATTTTGAGATCTACTCGGCGATTGGTTGTCAAAAACACGCTAAAACCGAATTGTTTCGCCATTATATAAAACATGTAGAGAACTCTGACGATAAGTTTATTATTGCCCCTGGTATTAAAGGCATGGTGATGAGTGTATTTACCCTACCTTCTTATGATGTGGTATTTAAGATCATTAAAGATGAGTTTGCGCCCCCCAAACAAATCGATCACGCCACTGTAAAAGAAAAGTATCAGATCGTAAAATCTCATGATCGTGTCGGGCGCATGGCCGATACCCAACAATTTAAGAATTTTGCTTTTCCAAAAGAGCGATTTAGCCAAGAGCTACTGGACGAATTATTAGCTGTCGCCCCCTCAGTGATAAAAATGACGAATAGCAAGGTAGTGATCAAACATCTGTATATTGAACGTAAGATGATCCCGCTCAATATGTATCTCGACCAAGCCAATGAAGAAGAGCTGGATAACGCCATTGATGAATATGGTAATGCCATCAAACAGCTCGCGGCCGCCGGTATTTTCCCGGGGGATATGTTATTTAAGAACTTTGGCGTGACCCGCCATAATCGAGTTATTTTCTACGATTATGATGAAATATCTTATATGCATGAAGTGAACTTTCGCTACATTCCACCACCACGCTATCCAGAGGATATCATGCAGGCTGAACCTTGGTTCGCTGTCGCCCCTAACGATGTATTTCCCGAGGAGTTTGAGACTTTCTTACTATCTCGACCTGATATTAATAAGCTATTTAAAAAATACCATGCAGATCTGCTTGATGCTGATTACTGGAAAGGACTGCAAGACAATATTAATCGCGGTAAATACAACGATGTATTCCCTTATCGCCGAGCGCGGCGTTTTCAGCGGCATATAGAAGAAGAGCCAACTGAGTAAGTCATAGCGCTAACGAAATAAATTGCGAGCTAAGCAAAACGTGATGGGGTTAATAAGCAATTAACCTCATCACCAACTCGCCAAAGCAAGCCATTAATGTATTAGAGCAGCGCTTGTTTGGCGACCACCACTCCATTTAAATCAGCATAGATGTAATCACCGTCAGCAATACTCACCCCTGCAAACTGTAAATCAACACCTTTATCCCCTAAACCACGTTTTTCAGTTTTTACCGGACAGGCCGTTATCGCTTTAACCCCTAATGCCAACCTATTAATCGTGGCGACATCACGAATTGCGCCATAAATAACAAACCCAGCCCAACCATTGTGAACCGCATTTTCAGCAATCATATCGCCAAGCAATGCCCGTCGTGTTGAGCCGCCACCATCGACAACTAAAATACGCCCTGCGCCTGGCGTACCCGCCAATTCTTTCACCAACGAGTTATCTTCAAAACATTTTATAGTTACCGCTTGGCCACTAAAAATAGTCGCTTTTCCATAACTTTGAAAAATAGGTTCCATCACGGATAATTGCTCGAAATGTTGATCACATAGATCAGGTAATAGGTCTAACATAGTCCATCCTTAGCATTGTTATTCTTTACAGCAGACATTCCCATAGCGATGTTGCCCGATTCGTTAAGAACAACAACATTTGCTACAACGACTGACATATTAGCGCAGAACAATTATTCCAATCTATAATTAATTAACAAAGTCCATACATAGACAATTATGAATCAATAAAACTTTAAAACTTAAAAGTCAATAGTATGCAAGCAATTTTAGGAATTCTCTTTCACTCTTTGGGTGGTGCGTCATCAGGAAGTTGGTATATGCCATATAAC
>NZ_JASJHF010000010.1:0-8218 GCF_033791185.1 Moritella sp.
AGGCCTATTGGCACTGGCGGTGATGTTATTAATTTTACTGCAATTAACTTGGGGATTGCGGCCGCTGACTACCTTGCGCAAAGAGTTAGCCGAAATTGAAAACGGCGATAAGACCCATTTTCAACATCATTATCCACAAGAAATTGATCCGCTAGTAAAAGATATTAACCGCTTGTTGGTACACCATCAGCAGTTGCTAGAAAAGGCCCGTACCAATGCTGGCAATATGGCGCATGCACTAAAAACGCCACTGAGTATTATGCAAAATGAATTGGCTCTGCCTCAATTGCCACAAAGACCTTTGTTGCAGCAACAATTACAGCAAATGCGTCAACATATTGAATACCATTTATCCGCCTCGCAAATCGCCGCGAAGCAATTATTAGGCGCTAAATGCAGTCCTTACCAACAATGTAGCAATGCGGTGTCGGCTTTTTCACGTTTGTATGCCAGTCGTAATATTGGCGTTGATATTACATTTGATCAAGCGCTCTCCCTTGCCGTTGATGGTCGTGATTTTGACGAAATGGGCGGTAACTTGATCGAAAATGCGTATAAATGGGCTGATTCGCGCATTGTTATCTCAGCTGTTGTGGTTGATGGCTTGCTGCAAATGACGATTGCAGATGATGGACCTGGGATGAGTGACGCAGATTGTCAGTTGGTATTGGATCGCGGTCAACGTTTAGATGAACAAACCCCAGGTCATGGCCTCGGGCTTAATATTGCGGCTGAAATGGCGAAGATGTATCAAGGCCAACTAACATTAGGGCGCGCCTCGCTCGGTGGCTTAGCTGCACAATTAGCATTACCTTTACGTAATCGCTTATAGCAGTTTGATGTGTTTGACTTCAACCTCTGGGGTCGAACCGCCTTCTAACTCACCGAAAATACGCAATTTGGTGTTGTTATCAATCGCGACGGGTAACTTGATATCATCATCAAGCTCGACAACCACTTGACCTGAGTCATCAGCGAACATGTATTTGTCGCCACTTATTTGATGAATTAATTTACCTTCTAAAACGACATTTAGTTCGCTAAAACGACCGACATTTTCAAGGTTCTCTGCCACTGTGGTTACGTTCATCGCAGGACCTGTGTAGTTAATTGAATGTTTTTCATGATTTTTTGCTAGAGCGAGTGTTGGTAACATAATGATGGCAGCGGTAAGGCCTATGATTGTTTTCTTTAGCATCTTAAATCTCCTAGAAACCAGAGGGTTTCGTTGTTGGTTGTGGTCTAATCAATGTTGATGATGCTATTAAACAACATTGATACTGAATACAATCTGAGTGCGTTGTTCATATTCAGTACATGTGCGGAGATTGATGTTTTTTAAAGTAAATCTTGTAATTCATCCAAGGCTTTAATGAAAAAATCTATTTCAGCTTTGGTATTGTAAATCGCTAACGACACCCGAATGGTGCCGGAGAGATTGAGGCTGTGCATCAAAGGTTGTGCGCAGTGATGACCGGTTCGTACGGCAATCCCTTGTAAATCTAACAACATACCTACATCCGCATTGTGTGCATCGCCAATAATAAAGCTGACGCCGCCAGCTCGGTGTTGCGGGTTACCGATGATCTTAATACGCGGCATTTTTTCGAGCTGCGCTGTGACATAAGCCAACAATGCCGCTTCGTGGTTCGCTAATGCCTGGCGGTCGTAGCTATTTAAAAATGTCATGGCGCGGGCTAGGCTGATGGCACCGGCAATATTAGGGGTACCGGCTTCAAACTTAAACGGTAACTCGTTATAAGTGGTGTGTTCAAAACTCACCGTTTTAATCATTTCCCCACCCCCTTGCCAAGGCGGAAGTTGGTTGAGGATAGTTTCTTTGCCCCACAATACGCCGATGCCCGTTGGCCCATACATTTTATGCCCCGAGAATACATAAAAGTCACAACCCAATGCTTGTACATCTACGTCCCAATGAGAGATGGCTTGGGCACCATCGATGAGTACCTTGGCACTAGTTTGTTTGGCTAAAGCGATGATCTCCTCAACTGGATTTACCGTGCCAATGGCATTGGAGACATGGCTAACTGCAACGAGTTTGGTTTTATCATTGAGTAATCTTTTATACGCCTGCATATCAAGGTCTGTTGACGGTAATAGCGGAATAACCTTGAGAATGGCGCCTGTGCGTTGCGCTAACATTTGCCAAGGCACGATATTGGCGTGGTGCTCTAAGGTGGAAATGATGATCTCATCTCCAGCGGTAATTTCAGTGGTTAAGCTGTTAGCGACAAGGTTAATGGCTTCTGTCGTGCCACGTGTCCAAATAATTTCTTTGCTGCTGCTAGCGTTAATAAATTGCGCGCAAGTATCACGGGCATTTTCATATGCAGTGGTTGCTTGTGCACTTAATGCATGTGATGCGCGATGTACGTTAGCGTTAATATCTCGATAATAGGTATTAATCGATTCCAGTACACATAAAGGCTTTTGGCTTGTAGCTGCATTATCTAAATAAATGAGCGGATGCTCATTCACTTGTTGGGATAATACAGGGAACTGTTGTCGAAGATTAATTAATTCTATATCGCTAAGCATGGCCGTAAACTCACTATCAAGGGGCGTGGATTATAACCTAAAAATGAATTTTAGGATTTTTACATTTGGGCTAATTTAACGGAAATATGAAATTATTGTGATTTTATTTTTATCGCTGTTTTTTGGATGTTTTTTTACTTTAAAAGCCTATTTATCGGTTTTATGCATGAAAACACTACGTTGTTGTTCATTTTTAACACTATTTGACCTTGTGAAAGAATGATGATATTTTGCGCTATTATTGATTTACATCTCGGTTTGCTGTATAAACCGAGCTTTAAAAGTATACCTAGTAGCTTCAAATGCGACTATGTAGATACTTAATATTTGAAGTTATTGGAGCACACTATGTCAAAAGTATGCCAAGTTACTGGTAAAAAACCAGCTGTTGGTAACAACGTTTCTCACGCAAAAAACCGCACACGTCGCCGTTTTTTGCCAAACCTGCATTCGCACAGATTCTGGGTTGAGAGCGAAAACCGCTTTGTTAAATTACGTCTTACTGCTAAAGGTATGCGTATTATCGATAAGAAAGGTATTGATTCAGTTTTAACTGAAATCCGTGCCCGTGGTGTTAAGGTTTAAGGAACTAGATTATGCGCGATAAAATTCGTTTGAATTCATCTGCTGGTACAGGTCACTTCTATACCACAGACAAGAACAAAAAAAACATGCCTGAAAAAATGGAAATCAAAAAGTTTGATCCAGTTGTTCGTAAGCACGTTATCTACAAAGAAGGCAAAATCAAGTAATACTTGATTGCGTTTTTAATGTATAAAAAATGCCAGTTATTTATAACTGGCATTTTTGTATGCAAATTTTGCTACAATCTAATCTCGACCTCTTTCCCTAATGTTTTAGTCTGGTGTTGCCCTTATGAAAATGAATCCCCGTCAGGATGAAGCTGTTAAATATATCTCTGGTCCATGCTTGGTACTCGCTGGTGCTGGCAGTGGTAAAACTCGTGTTATTACCACCAAAATTGCTCACCTAGTGCAGAACTGTAGTTATGATGCCAAGAATATTGCAGCGGTAACCTTTACCAATAAAGCGGCGCGTGAGATGAAAGAGCGTATCGCTCAGACGTTAGGTAAAAAAGAAGCAAAAGGCTTGATGGTGTCAACATTCCATACCTTAGGGTTAAATATTATTCGTAAAGAATATAAAACCTTAGGTATCAAGCAGGCATTTACCTTGTTTGATGATCAAGACCAATTGGCATTATTAAAAGAATTGACGCAAGAGACGTTAGAAGAAGACAAAGAACTTATCGACCAATTGCGCAGTGCTATTTCAAATTGGAAGAATGAGCTGGTATTGCCGCCGCAAGCTATTGCCCGTGCGCAGATGCCACAAGACAAATTATTTGCCCTGTGTTACGACGATTATCTCCGTCATATGAAAGCCTATAACGCCTTAGACTTTGATGATCTGATCATGATGCCAACGTTGTTATTACGCTTGAATGACGAGGTACGCGAACGCTGGCAAAACAAGATCCGTTATTTATTAGTGGATGAGTATCAAGATACCAATACCAGCCAATATGAATTGGTGAAACTGATTGTAGGCCACCGCGCTAAATTTACCGTGGTAGGGGATGATGATCAGTCTATTTATTCATGGCGTGGCGCCCGACCTGAAAACCTGACGTTATTGCAAAGTGACTTCCCCGGTTTGAAAGTGGTGAAACTCGAGCAGAACTATCGTTCGACTCAGCGTATTTTAAAAGCGGCCAATATCTTAATTGATAATAACCCGCATGAATTTAATAAACGGCTATTCAGCGAGCTTGGTTATGGTGATCCGATTAAAGTGTTCACCACTAAAAACGAAGAGCATGAAGCTGAAAAAGTAGTATCAGAACTGCTCGCGCATAAATTCATGGCGCGCAGTGAATATAAAGATTATGCCATTTTATACCGCGGTAACCATCAGTCACGGTTATTTGAAAAAGCGTTAATGACTAACCGTATTCCTTATAAGATCAGTGGTGGTACATCATTCTTCTCGCGCGCCGAGATCAAAGATATGATGGCTTACCTGCGTTTATTAGTGAATCCGGATGATGACAATGCTTTTTTACGCGTGGTGAACGTGCCGCGTCGTGAGATTGGCCCAACAACATTAGAAAAGCTCGGTAATTATGCCAACATGCGTAATATCAGTTTGTTCGCTGCCAGTTTTGAAATGGGACTTGAGCAGACATTAACGGGGCGTGGTTTACTCGCCGTTCGTGGTTTTACCCGTTGGTTAGTTGAATTAGCAGACCAAGAGCAGCGCAGCGATAGTATCGATGCAGTGCGCGATATGGTGCGCGATATTCATTACGAAGATTGGTTATACGAAACCAGTACTAGTGCTAAAGCTGCCGAAATGCGTATGAAGAATGTCTCTGAATTATATCGTTGGGTGACTGAAATGCTCAAAGGTGATGATCTCGATGAAGAGATGACACTGGCGCAAGTGGTAACTCGGTTAACGCTGCGTGATATGCTAGAGCGCAACGAAGACGAGGATGACTCTGATCAAGTACAGTTAATGACGTATCATGCCTCTAAAGGCCTGGAATATCCGTACGTGTTCATGGTGGGGATGGAAGAAGGTATTTTGCCGCATCAAAGCTCGATTGATGATGATCCGAATGTGGAAGAAGAACGTCGTTTAGCGTATGTAGGTATCACCCGTGCGCAAAAGGTACTGTTCATGATGTTATGCAAAGAGCGCCGCCAATTTGGTGACGTAGTGAAACCTGAGCCAAGCCGCTTCTTGTTAGAGTTACCGCAAGATGATTTGGAATGGGACTTACGTAAAAAACCGGATTCACCAGTAGAAAAACAAGAAAAAGGTAAACGTGGCGTTGCCAATCTGAGAGCGCTTTTTAATAAGTAATTTGAATACTATTAATAACTCACTTTAATAACTCACTTTAATAAGTCGCTTATTAGAGCTCTAATAAGCGATTTACTTGCCTATAGTCCATCGGTTGAGCAATATAACTACCTTGACCAAATTCACAGCCTAGTTCGATAAGCTTAGCGTGCTGCTGTGGGCTGTCAATCCCTTCTACAATGACCTTAAAGCCCATGTCATGGCTCATATCCCTAATGACCCGAATCAACGATAAGTCTTTTTTTGACATCAGCATACGATTGGTAAAACGGCTGTCTATTTTGACAAAATCAATGGGGTACTGAAAAAAAGCATTTAACGAACTAAAACCAGTACCAAAATCATCTAATCCAACTTGCACCCCTATTTGTCGCAATTTCTCCAGCGCGCGCATGGCAAACTTATTGCGTGCTAAGCATTCATGCTCTCTAAATTCAAACACCAGACGATGGGGAGGGATCTGTTGTTGTTGAATAATAAATATTAAATGTTCAACGGCGCCATCAAGAATCAGGTGTTTGGCTGATAAATTCATGGTTAACATTATTTGTTGATTATCACTGTGCGAGTCATGCCATTTTTTGAGCTGTACACAGGCTTGATAAATAATATGCAAATCGAGTGCGATGATAATATCGGTGTTCTCGGCGAGTGAGATAAAGTTATTATCATCGTTCTGCTCTTGTTCATGCCAATGGGCAATAACTTCAAAACCAACTAGTTGGTTGCTGTTTAATTGAATGATAGGCTGGTAGTAAGGCAAAATATCGTGGTTAATAATAGCGTGAGTAAGCTGTTCTTGTTGCAATATGGCTTGGGTATTTTTGACCGGCACTGGCAATGCAGTGGATAGATGGTATTGACCTAAACCGCGTTGCTGAGCGTGCTTTAGGGCGATATCGGCATCCTTTAATACTTGGCTAACAGAATGTGGCGCTTGTTGTAAGCTAATGCCAATACTGCTATTGCAGAGAATTTTATAATTGTTAACCTGAAAACTAAAACGAAACTGTGACTGAATTTCTTTGGCTAGGTCAATCGCGCTCTCAGCATCAGTGATATCTGTTTTTAATAAGGCAAACTCGTCACCTTGTAAGTTAACTAAGCAGTCTTTACTGGAGGTTAGTGATTGCAAATGATGACGGATAATCGAAATTAAATTATTACTCAGATCGCTACCAAAATTTTGTTCAACATCTGCGATGTTCTCAATCTTGATCAGCAGCAGTACGAAGCTCTGCTGGCTACGCTGTAATTGTTGCAAGGCTGATTTTAGCTGGGTTAGAAATAAGGCACGTTGGGTTCGCAATGAGTTAGTCAAAGCTAAACTAATCAGCTTGGCATTATTGGGTTGCGCTTGTATTGAGAGACGATCCTTGTTCACAGTCGATATCCTAATGGTCTTTAATCACTAAAAAACTAAGTCTTATAGTGATAAAGTCTAGCAGTGGATAACTGAGGGTCAAAAAAAAGCCACTAAATAAATTAGCGGCTTTATCGAAAGAGCGTGACGTTATCGTGGATTAGCGTTGTAATCTGTTTGTTATAACGTTATTTATCAATCGTGTTATAGGCCTTGGATCATGAAATCAACAGCAGCATGTAATTCATCATCAGAACATGTTGAACAGGTACCACGTGCTGGCATTATGCCATTGAAGCCTTCAATCGCGTGGAGATACAAGGTGTCTTTACCTTTGGCAAGGCGCGGTGCCCACTGCTCTGCGTTACCTTTAATTGGAGCTCCGGCAAGGCCACTGCCGTGACACATGTTACAAGTAGCCGTATAAACTTGTTCACCAGTGCGCGGTTCTGCTGATGCTGTGCTTTTCGCAACAACAGGAGCAAGTTCACCGGGTAGGTATACTTGACCAACAGGAGCAATGCGTTCTGCAACTGATTCAGCTGAATTGTGGCCTGCGTTTACAGTGAATGCAAATAGCAATGATGCTGATAAAGTGATTAGAATATTTCGTAATTTATACATGCTCTTTTTAGCTCCCTAATTAATGGTATTGTCAGTCTGTGGGTGACTTTTGTTATAATAAATCCCTACTACTGTCTGGTATTATAGCCTTACCAAGCCTTAGGTTAAATAGTTGTAACAGTGTTTGTTGCATTTTACTTGGTTATAAAAGATACAAGGGTTGTTGTGATCCAACATTTTCAGTAAAAATTAGCCAATTTGCCTAGACGAGATTTGCTGTTAGACGTAAGATATTGTTTATGCGTCCGTAGCTCAGTTGGATAGAGCGCGCCCCTCCGGAGGGTGAGGTCGGAGGTTCGACTCCTCTCGGACGCACCATTATAGTTATTATAGTGGTTGTGTAATGAATGATAAATGGCGGTTGTAGCTCAGTTGGTAGAGCCCCGGATTGTGATTCCGGTTGTCGAGGGTTCAAATCCCTTCAGTCGCCCCATTACTCTTTGATTACGCACGCTAAGGTAAGTACAGTTGAGTAAGTAAATTAATGCCGTTTGATTGTTTTTTGCACTAGCGCTGTTGGTTTTTATTTCGATTTAATTGAAAAAGACAAAATATTGGTTTTTTAGTTAAAAAGACTTGCAGACTTACTCACAATATCTATAATGCGCACACTTGTTAAGAATGATGCATTCTAATGAGCATGTTCGGTGATTAGCGCAGCTTGGTAGCGCACCTGGTTTGGGACCAGGGGGTCAGAGGTTCGAATCCTCTATCACCGACCACTATGGCGGTTGTAGCTCAGTTGGTAGAGCCCCGGATTGTGATTCCGGTTGTCGAGGG
>NZ_JASJHF010000011.1:0-4315 GCF_033791185.1 Moritella sp.
TCGATTAACGGTGATGCATCAGCTTGCGTTACATGGCACTGTAGGCAGAAATAACGACGTGGTGACACATCCGATAATACTTCACCATCACGCCCTTGGTAATGCGTCACACTGATCTTAGTTGCACCCATTTCACCAGCATATTTCCAGCTATGGCATGACAAACACTTATTGGCATTTAACGACACTTCATAATGACGTGTTTGATGCGGTACAAGTGGTGGTTGATATACATAGTCACGGTCAATTGGGCTACGATCTTTAATCACACGCTTCAATTCGTCCGCTTTACGCGTTGTATCCAATTCCGTAATACCACGTAATGATGCAACACCACCGTTATTTACATTATCAATAACAGCAGTTTCTGTACTTTGTGCTGATACAGAGAATAAAGTCCCTGCAGCTAGCAGCACAGCCAATAATTTTCTCATATTATGTTCTCCACCTATCGGCAAATAAATCCGTTATTTGCCAGCATCGATTGCTGGCAAACTCTTTCAGTAAGATATGCAGGTTTAATTACACTTTAGTAATTTTTATTGCACATTTTTTATAATCCGTTTGTTTTGATAACGGATCCGTAGCATCTAGACATACCTTGTTAATTAATACTCGCGCATCAAACCAAGGTACAAATACTAAGCCTACTGGTGGGCGGTTACGGCCACGTGTTTCCACACGACAACGCACTTCACCACGAAGAGATTCAATAACAACTTCATCACCACGACGCACATTACGTTTCTTCGCGTCATCAGGATGGATATAACAAAGCGCATCAGGCATAGCACGATAAAGTTCAGGTACACGTGCTGTCATCGAGCCTGAATGCCAATGTTCAAGAACACGGCCGGTACATAACCACATGTCATATTCTTCATTTGGTATTTCTGGTGGCGCTTCATATGGTGCAAAAATGATGTTCGCTTTACCATCAGGCTTACCGTAGAACTCAAAGCCTTTGCCTTTACCTACATACGGATCACTGCCTTCTGCAAAACGCCATTTCGTTTCAACGCCGTTCACTACAGGCCAACGTAAACCACGAACTGTGTGGTAAACATCATACGGTGCTAAATCATGACCATGACCACGGCCAAAGGTTGCGTATTCTTCGAATAGACCTTTTTGTACGTAGAAGCCTTGATCATTAGCATCATCATTTAGCTCTTGCGCTTCGCTTAGTGGGAATGCGTCAACATTACCATTTTTGTACAGTACGTCGTACATCGTCTTGCCGCGATGCTCAGGCATCTTAGCTAATAGATCTTCACCCCAAACTTCTTCAATTTTGAAGCGTTTAGCGAATTCCATTAACTGCCATAAATCTGATTTTGCACCTTCAACAGATTTAACTTGTTGATACCAAGCTTGTGTACGACGTTCAGCATTACCATAAGCGCCTTCTTTTTCTACCCACATTGCCGTTGGTAAAATAAGGTCAGATGCTTGTGCAGTTACTGTTGGGTACGGGTCAGAACAAACGATGAAGTTGGCTGGGTTACGGTAACCTGGTAAGCCCTCTTCCATCATGTTTGGCGCAGCTTGCATGTTGTTGTTACACATAGTCCAATACGCATTCAACGTACCGTCTTTTAGTGCACGGTTTTGTGCAACAGCGTGTAAGCCCGGCTTAGGTGGGATCGTACCTTCAGGTAGTTTCCAGATCTTCTCAGCGATTGCGCGATGTTTTGGATTCGCAACAACCATATCTGCAGGCAGACGGTGTGAGAATGTACCCACTTCACGTGCTGTACCACATGCTGATGGTTGACCAGTAAGTGAGAACGGACCATTACCTGGCTGTGAAATTTTACCAACAAGTAAGTGAATGTTATAAACAAGGCTGTTCATCCACACACCACGTGTATGTTGATTCATACCCATAGTCCATAGCGACATTACTTTGATGTTTGGATCAGCATATTGCTTAGCAAGTGTAATTAGTTTTTCTTCTGATACACCTGAGATTTCTGATGCTTTCTCAACCGTATACTCAGCAACCGAGGTCTTATACTCTTCAAATGTCATTGCTGTCATTTTACCCGAGTTAGGGTTTTTAGCTTTAGCTTGCATTGGATGTTCGTCACGTAAACCGTAACCAATATCTGTTGCTGTACGTTTAAAGTGGGTGTGCTTATTAACGAAATCCCAGTTTACAGCATCATTTTGGATGATGTAGTTAGCAATAAAGTTAGCCATTGCTAGATCTGATTGTGGATTGAAAATAACACCCGTATCAGCTAGTTCAAAAGAACGATGCTTATACGTTGATAATACGTTTACTCTAACGTGTGGATTACTTAAACGGCGGTCAGTGATACGCGTCCAAAGAATTGGATGCATTTCAGCCATGTTTGAGCCCCAAAGTACAAATGCATCCGATTGTTCGAAGTCATCATAACAACCCATCGGCTCATCAATACCAAACGTACGCATGAAACCACCAACAGCGGAAGCCATACAGTGACGCGCATTAGGATCAATATTGTTTGAACGGAAACCGGCTTTCATCAATTTAACAGCGGCATAACCTTCCATCACTGTCCATTGACCAGAACCAAACATACCTACTGATGTAGGGCCGTTTGCTTTAAGTGAAGCTTTCCACTTTTCAGCCATGATATCAAAAGCTTGATCCCATGAAATTGGTGCAAATTCGCCATCTTTAGAAAACTCACCATCTTTCATACGCAATAAAGGTGTCGTTAGACGATCTTTACCGTACATAATTTTAGATAAGAAATAGCCTTTAACACAGTTAAGACCTTTATTTACTGGCGCTTCTGGATCACCTTGAGTAGCAACAACTTTACCACCCTGTGTACCAACGAGTACAGAACAACCTGTACCACAAAAACGACATGGGGCTTTGTCCCATTTAATTTTTGTTTCATCGCTAACTGCAATAAGATTTGTTGCACTAGCAGGAAGAGTAACGCCAGCAATTGCAGCAGCAGAAACTGCAGCATTTGCTTTAACAAACGCACGTCTGGTTAATTTCATAGATCATCCTCACATGATGGATCGATAGTTTCAATTTGATGAAAAACAAGAGAAGTACTTAAGACATGCTCGAGATTATTAATTTTATCAATAATATCAGTAACAAATTTTTGATTAGCTGTTTCTAATACGACGATAATTTTCCCCTCTTCACTGTCACCGTAAATTTCAGCTTCGGGTACTGCAGCAATTTTATTTTTCACGTCAACCAAATTTTCTGGTCTTACGTGAATGATTAAACTTGAGATATGAACTTCATGTTCTGCCATTTTATGACCTTATAATTATTATAAAACGTATTCTTAATAACTAAATCTAACAGCTAGGGCTCACTGTAATTGCATTTACAGGGCAAATAGATACACATCCACCACAACCGTTACAAGCATCTAATACAACATCAGGACTGACGAATGTTGTATTAGTAAAATTAAATACCAAAGCCTCTGTCTCACATGATTCAGCACAACTTCGGCAATATACCGATTTAATATTCAAGCAACTATCTGAAACAATTGCTTTATTAGCCCATGCCTGTGCTTGATTTAAATCGAACAAATCTTCTTTACAATGATTTACACATTCTTTACAGAAATTGCATTCTGATACGCTAAAATCGATTTCTGGGAACCCACCGTCACCGACTATTATTATTTGCTCAGGGCAAGCGGCCGTGCAATCACCACAGCGTGTACACTGTTCTGTAAACGATAAATCTGCTTTTAACCAAGGTAGGCGTACAACATTATTTTGTTCTTTACGACGAAATAATGAACGTCGTGCTAAATTCACACTCATAGACTACCTTGTAGAATAAATTACCTTTAAATATGAAAATGAAAGCGCACATTAGCCTATAAAGATATCAGATTCATGATGATACATATGACACCAGTCTCAAATACTCCCTAATGGATAAGCTAATGAAAACTTAATTTAGATCAACAAATAGTGATTTAAATATAATGTTTTTATTTAAAAAAAATATATAGCAAAGGAATATTGGTGACAATAAATACTTAAAATTATAGATAAGACTTTTGAGATGTGCATTTTTTATAAGGATTTAATATAGCGTAATTAGGTATTACACTATATTAAAAATATAGTCGGTGGGATTAATAAAATCTATACAGCTAAGATTTAGCGTCTTTAGCCACCAATAGACGCAAGGTGTGGCGTGTTAGCGGTAAAACCATCCTGAAGGAAGTGCGTCGATTTTTTATCTGACATATGCTCTACAACACGGCTGATGAGTGCCGATTGTTGATTATCATCTTGCAGTAAATCACGTAATTCAACCCCC
>NZ_JASJHF010000012.1:0-9665 GCF_033791185.1 Moritella sp.
TTTACCACAGCCGTTAGGGCCAACAACCGCAGTCATATCATGGGGAAAAAGCAATTCGGTGGTATCAACAAACGACTTAAAGCCAGATATTTTGATCTTTTTAAGGTACATAGCCAACAACGTAGATAGAATAACCAGAAAACTTTAGCAGATGTGCATGCAATATTAAAGATTCCTCTGAGCAGAATAGAAAAGCTGCTGCTTTTTACTGCACTTTTTACATCAATGGCAGTCGTACCATAGTAACCTCATGATAAGATACACCACATAAACAACTCACATAGGCACTATCGAATATGCTTTCAGTAAAACCATCGTTATCCGGGTTTCAATATTTCTTACAAGGTTTCGACTTGATCCGTCAACCCAAGCTAAGACCTTTTGTATTAATCCCACTATTAGTTAACCTTATTTTATTTTCGGTTAGCTTTTATTTCTTGTTTCAACAAATCGATGTCTGGCTACTACAACTTGAAGCAAGTTTAGACTGGTTGAGCTGGTTAGTTTATATTATTAAACCCCTCGCCTTCATTGTCATTTTGCTGGTATTTGGGTTCTTTTTTGGCGCCATTGCCAATATTATCGCCGCGCCGTTTAATGGCTTGTTAGCCGAGCAAACAGAACTACTATTAAGTAATAAACCAATGCCTGATACCAGTATTAAGGATATCTTACTTGATATTCCCCGGGTACTGACGCGAGAGCTAAAAAAGATCAAATACTACATTCCACGTGCAATTGGTTTGTTGTTGATGTTTTTCATTCCAGTTGTTGGCCAAACAGTTGCACCTGTATTGTGGTTTATCTTTACTGCTTGGATGCTGGCGATTCAATATGCCGATTACATCTTTGACAATAACAAAGTAGGCTTTGATGAGATGCGCAGTGAACTGTCAGCAAATCGCATGCAGTCGCTAAGCTTTGGTTCTATGGTGGCACTGTGCCAGTCAATTCCAGTGGTGAACTTCATGATCATGCCTGTTGCCGTATGCGGTGCCACTGCAATGTGGGTTAGTAATAGTGATAAATCTAATTGTAGTGAGAAGTAAACTATAACTTTTGTTGGCATAACGGAGAGCGAGTTTCGTTGTGTTTAGTCAAAATTTAGGTATCAACCAGCCTTGTTATTTTATTTCATATATATGCGACGCAATATATTTTGTTAAAATGTTAGCTAGATTACAGTCAACGTCAGAAATATATTGCATTATTAACTTTTGAATAATGCATTAAATTTTAGGTATAAGATGAAAACCCGCGACAGAATAGTTTACGGCAGCCTTGAGCTTTTTAACGAGCATGGTGTAAGAGATATGACCACCAATCATCTAGCCGCCCATTTAGGCATTAGTCCGGGTCTTCTTTATTATCATTTTCGCAATAAAGAAGACATTATCCGTTCTATTTTTGATTTATATGAAGAACATTTGAATGCCGGTTTCCAGCCCTATCAAGATAACAAACTCAACGTAGATCTACTTATCGGTTATTTTGATACTATGTTTGAAACGGTGTGGAAATTTCGGTTTATGTATAACAACCTTACTGCAATTCTTAATCGCGATCCGGAATTATCAAAGCGCTATCAGCACACTCAACGGGAAGCACTGGATCGTTCAAGTAATATTTTGCACAAGCTGAAAGCAGATGGTGTGCTGGCGATTGACGCCGACCGAGTTACGCCTTTAGCGGACACAATGCGAATGATTGCTGGTTTTTGGATCCATTATAAACAAACACATTCGCGCAATGAGAGCGTGACGAAAGCATTTCTTTACGAAGGTTTACTACGTGTACTCATGTTATTTAGAGCCCATTCAACCCCTGAATATTGCGCTATGTTTACGCGTTTAGAACAACATTACCAGCGTTATGCTACGCCTGCACCAACGTCGGCTCTGCTATAACTTAATGCTTCGGTTATTATACGATAATAGCCAAACCGCTCCCTTTTTGTTAAAAGCCCCCGTTAACGTATTAACGGGGGCTTCATTTCATAAGCAGATACTCATTGACTAGATGACTCGTCACATTTGACTATTAGCAACGCTTAAGCACAAGCGAGCCCACGGAATAACCCGCGCCGAATGAACAAATTAACGCTAAATCACCACGTTCCACACCGTCTTGGTGTAAATGGAAAGCAATAATCGAACCTGCCGATGCAGTATTGGCATATTCATCCAGAATAATTGGCGCTTCAGTCACAGATGGGTCACGACCCAATAACTTCTTGGCCAAATAGTTATTCATGTTGATATTCGCTTGGTGTAACCATAAACGTTTGAAGTTACTTGCTTGCAGATCTAAGCCGCTTAGTTGCTCGGTGATCAAGTTATACACGGTTGGTAGTACTTCTTTAAATACCTTACGACCATTTTGCATGAAGAAACTTGAATCAGCATTTATATCAGCGCCTTCACTACGGCTTAAATAACCTAAGTTATTACGGATGTTATTTGAATACTGAGTAAATAGCTTACTATCCATGATCTCATAACAGCTATTACTGGTCGCAGTCGCTTTATCTTCAATCACCACGGCGGTGCATACATCACCAAAAATGAAATGACTGTCACGGTCTTTAAAGTTTAAATGCGCAGAGCAAATCTCAGGGTTAACCACTAATGCCGCTTTACTACGTCCAGACTTAACCGCGTCCATCGCATTGGCAATCGCAAATGTAGCCGACGAACACGCGACACTCATGTCATAAGCGAAACCACTAGCGCCTAGATAATGTTGCAGCTCAACCGCCATGGCAGGATAAGCACGCTGGAAACCCGAAGCTGCAAAAATAATTAAGTCGATATCTTGTGCGCCTTTATTAGCATTTTTTAGTGCTTCATTCGCGGCAGTCAACGCCATTTGTACGGTAATACTAGGTTCGTCATCCGCAATGGGTTGAAACACAGGACGCATAATCGCAGGATCTAAAATGCCCGCTTTACTCATCACAAAACGACTTTTAATGCCTGATGCTTTTTCAATAAATTCACTGCTTGAGTGTGCTTTCGCGGTTACTGCACCCGCTTCAATAGCGGCTGCATTGTCAGCATTAAAATTATCAACATAACAATTAAAGCTTGTTACTAGTTCATCATTACTAATCGCATCAGGAGGGGTAAATAAACCGCTACCACTAATTACTACATTACTCATTACGTTGTCCTTTAGCGGCTAATTACACAGAGTCCTTTAATAACTTATATGCATAACCACTATCAGCTAAAATGGGATACCGAGTTCACTAAACTAAAGCAAACTGTTAACTAGATCTAGTTACACATCCGACAAAAATGAAAAATTTATGCCTTGGTAACCGAATTCATGATTAAAAACAGAGCAAACACTAAATTTGCCAATCAAGAATGAACTAATCTTACCAACTTGGTCTATATATAGAGAGGACTCAATACCATAGGCTCAAAAATTAATGATTTATACCGACTTAATTAAGTTGTGCCAAAATGGAATTTAAACACTATGCATAACTAATCGTTATAACCTCTTATCATTTTAGAACCTAACGATATAACAAAACAGCATTTTCAATTTTCAAACTTATCAGTATGCTTAAGCTATAAGTTAGTAAATTATAAGTAAGTATAAGTTACGAGTAATCATTTATATAGGGAAATCCCATGAGCCAAATTTTACAAGACAATTCGCTATCTATCGGTAATACACCTCTAGTACGTTTAAACCGAGTTACTACGGGTAACGTGTTTGCAAAAATTGAAAGCCGTAATCCAAGTGCCAGTGTTAAATGCCGTATCGGTGCAAACATGATCTGGCAGGCAGAAAAAGACGGTACCTTAAAAGAAGGTATCGAGATTGTTGAACCAACCAGTGGTAATACCGGTATTGCATTAGCATTTGTTGCCGCAGCTCGTGGGTATAAACTAACATTAACAATGCCAAACACCATGAGTCTTGAACGTCGCAAGCTACTTAAGGCATTAGGTGCTAACCTTGTACTAACTGATGGCGCTAAAGGCATGAAAGGCGCGATTGATAAAGCCGTTGAAATTCGTGATGCAAATCCTGAAACAACGATTTTATTACAACAATTTGAAAATCCAGCTAACCCTGCGATCCATGAACAAACAACGGGTCCTGAAATCTGGGAAGCAACAGACGGTCAAGTGGATGTATTAGTGGCCGGTGTTGGTACTGGCGGTACGATCACAGGTACGAGCCGCTACATTAAATTAAATAAAGGTAAAGACTTAGTATCGGTTGCAGTAGAGCCAACTAACTCACCTGTTATTAGCCAAGCAAAATCAGGTGAAGCACTAACGCCGGGTCCACATAAGATCCAAGGTATTGGCGCTGGCTTTATCCCAGGTAACCTAGATTTAGAAATGGTTGATCGTGTAGAACTCGTATCAAATGAAGATTCGATCGAAATGGCACAACGTCTAATGAAAGAAGAAGGTATCTTAGCGGGTATTTCTTCAGGTGCAGCAGTTGTTGCTGCAGCACGTTTAGCAGCATTACCAGAGTTTGCGGACAAAAATATTGTTGTTATCTTACCATCTTCAGGTGAACGTTATTTAAGTACCGCACTATTTGATGGCGTATTTACTGAGCAAGAGCTCCAACAATAATAGTCACATGCTTATTGTTATAGCTACAATAGTACGTTTATAGTTACAATACGACTGTTGTAACTACATTAAGTTAACAAAATTAACAAAAGCCGCACTAGCGGCTTTTTTTTGTACACGCTAGTTTTTTTATTCGAGTTGATAGCCGTCACACTTTCCCATTTTTGTTGTAATTAAACTACAACTTAGGCGTTAATTAGGGGTAATATACTTACATCGCAATGTTTTGTCGTAAAACTTACGAAAACATGATCTATAACTGTATATATTAATAAAAAAAGTTATTTCACTCTGTGAAATTAGATTGCAGTTACACTATAGTTATAGTAAAACACTCTTTTTAGAATCGTTATTTTAAGGAAAAGTCATGTACCAAAAATCAGTTGAAATTATCGCACCAAATGGTCTTCACACTCGCCCTGCTGCTCTTTTCGTAAAAAAAGCAAAAGAATTCGAGTCAAAAGTATCTGTTGAAGCTGGCGGTAAATCTGCAAGTGCTACAAGCTTATTTAAATTACAAACGTTAGGCCTTTCTAAAGGTGTAACTATGACTATTTCTGCAGAAGGTACTGATGAGCAAGCAGCTGTTGACGCACTAGTTGCTCTTATGGATGTTTTAGAATAGACCCAATCCGCTATTAACGTATTTTTTGTATTGAAGTAAGGAAAGGTTATGATATCAGGCATTCTCGCCTCACCAGGTATTGCTTTTGGTAAAGCACAATTATTCATTAACGAAGAAATTGTTCTTAACCAACAAACTATTGAAACTGCACAGATCGATGAACAAATAGCTATCTTTTTAGCTGCTAGGGATAAGTCTGCGACACAGCTTGAAGCTATCACGGAAATGGCACGCCAAACATTTGGTGATGAGAAAGCTGAAATCTTTGAAGGGCACATGATGCTGCTTGAAGATGAAGAGCTAGAAGAAGATATCGTAACCTTTATTAAGAAAAATAAAGCGTCTGCTGATCTTGCTATCCATAGCATCTTTGAAGAAAACGCCGAAATGATGGCTGCTTTAGACGACCCATATTTAAGAGAACGTGCTGCGGATTTCCGTGATATCGGTTCTCGCCTTGTGAAAAATGCACTCGGTATGGAAATCGTTTCACTAAGCGCAATCGAAGAAGAAGTTATTCTTATCGCTAGCGACTTAACACCGTCAGAAACAGCACAGATTAACCTAGACAAGATCTTAGGTTTCATTACTGATTTAGGTGGCCGTACTGCACACACATCAATCATGGCGCGTTCATTAGAACTTCCAGCGATTGTTGGTACAGGCAACGTAACTGAAATCATCAAATCAGGTGACTTCGTTATTCTTGATGCCATTAACAATAGCGTTATTGTTAATCCATCAGAAGACACAATTAAAGAATATAGAGCAACTCAAGCACAGTATCTTGCTGAAAAAGCTGAGCTGCTTAAAATGAAAGACTTACCTGCAATCACACTTGATGGTCACCACGTTGAAGTATGTGGTAACGTCGGCACAGTAAAAGATTGTGCTGGTGTAACTCGCAATGGCGGCGAAGGCGTTGGTCTTTACCGTACCGAGTTCCTATTTATGGATCGCGATAGCTTACCAACTGAAGATGAGCAGTTCGAAGCATACAAAGCGGTTGCAGAAAGCATGAATGGTCAATCAGTGATCATTCGAACTATGGATATTGGTGGTGATAAAGATCTACCATACCTAAACTTACCAAAAGAAATGAACCCATTCTTGGGTTGGCGTGCGATCCGTATCTGTTTCGACCGTCCAGAGATCATGAACGCACAGCTACGTGCTATCTTACGTGCCTCTGCATTTGGTAAAATTCGCATCATGTTCCCGATGATTATTTCGGTTGAAGAAGTGCGTCTTCTTAAAGAAATTCTTACAACGCTGAAAGCTGAATTAACAGCTGAAGGTCACGATTTCGATGATGCAATCGAAACAGGTGTAATGGTAGAAACGCCAGCAGCTGCAGCTATTGCTCACCACCTGATTAAAGAAGTAGACTTCTTTAGTATTGGTACTAACGATCTAACGCAGTACACACTAGCGGTAGACCGTGGTAACGAAATGATTTCAGACCTATATAACCCACTTACTCCAGCAGTACTAACTTTGATTAAACAGGTTATTGATGCTTCACATGCTGCAGGCAAGTGGACAGGTATGTGTGGTGAACTTGCAGGTGATGAAACTGCAACACTACTATTACTTGGTATGGGCTTAGATGAGTTCTCTATGAGCGGAATCTCAATCCCTAAAGTGAAGAAAACAATCCGTAATGCTAATTTCGCTGACGTTAAAGAGTTAGCAGACCAAGCATTAAGCTGTGCAACAGCAGGTGAAATCGAAGAGTTAGTCGCTCAATTCACTAAACAGCGCGCTGCTTGCTAATTATTTCAGTTGTCATAGCATCAAATCTCGAAAGATAATGTTATGATAACAACCTAAAGTCATTGGTTATGCACACGTTCATCACCAATGACTATGTCTACCAAATTCTAGGAGTTAAAAATGGGATTATTCGATAAATTAAAAAAACTGGTTTCAGACGACAGTAAAGACAGCAATACGTTACACATTGTTTCTCCACTTGCCGGTGAAATCGTTGCTATCGAAGATGTGCCAGATGTTATCTTTGCTGAGAAAATTGTTGGTGATGGTATCGCTATCAACCCAACGGGTAACAAACTAGTTGCTCCAGTAACAGGTGAGATCGTAAAAATTTACGAAACTAACCATGCATTCGCAATTCGCTCTGATGAAGGCCTAGAAGTACTTGTGCATTTCGGTCTAGACACAGTTGAATTACGCGGTGAAGGCTTCACACGTATCGCTGAAGAAGGTCAACATATCAATGCTGGTGAAACTATCATTGAATTCGATCTAGCACTTCTAACTGAAAAAGCTAAATCAGTAATTACACCGTGCATCATCTCAAACATGGATGAAATTAAGAGCATGGAAAAATTCTCTGGTTCAGTTGCACTAGGCGAAACGATTGTTCTTAAAGTTATTAAGGACTAGTACTTAATATTGCTAATGACACGTTCTTAGCAACCAATTAGGTATTCAAAAAAGAGCTATAGATAGCTCTTTTTTTTCGTCTGCATTTGGTGTTTACTCTATTCACAGACTGATAAAATATATCCTAAAGTACTACCTCGCCAATCTAAAGCCTGGGCCTATTAATCTATTAATCATTAACTCACCACAGACAGCTGCATCACGGTACAGTTTCGGCCTTCTCTTTTCGCTTGATAAAGAGCCTTATCAGCTTCTTCTTCTAAGGCAAAGACATTAACGCTTTGACCAATACTAACACCAATACTGGCAGTCACCTTTATCTCTAGACTTTCTTTGGTGATGGTATGACCCATAATCGAGATACGCATCTGTTCGGCCAAATTTTCCATGGTTTTGGCTGATCGCAATGGTGAATAGATACTAAATTCTTCACCTCCGGTTCGAGCATAAACACACGTTGAACCGCAGGCTGTTCTAATAATCATCGCGATATCTTTAATCACTAAGTCACCAGCAGCATGACCATATTCATCGTTAATACTTTTAAAGTGATCGATATCCAAAATCATAACGGCGGCTTCTTTATGCGGTGCTAAGGCAGCGATAGCATGTTGATAACCACGGCGATTATAAATATTAGCGAGAGGGTCAATAAAAGACATGTGCTGTAATGAAAAGGCATTACGCTGAGCACAAAACATCAAATAACAGAACGTAAGAAAACACTGACTCATTAGCAGGTTAATAGAAGCTACAGCCTTAGGGAGCTCAATGCAATTAATTAAGCTCTGCTCACACGTTAACAACGTAATAGCTGCCAAAATTAATACTAACGATAATATACAGGTCAACATACAAATAAGTCGAGTCATACCATATTGCTTGGCTTTATAACTAAATAAATAACAACAATTAAAAATCAAACTGATACTAATAGAAAAGGTAACAACAACTGCATTATAGAGCATAGGTACTTCGGCGGTTAATCCATATAAAGACCACAGCCCGATAATCAAAAATTGCGAGCCATAGAGCCAAAGTACGGATTTTTTTATTTGTAAAAATCGATGAAAACCATGCGGGATCAGGCAAACAGCAACACATAATAATATATTTGAGCACATGGGGTTCAGCCGCGTATGATTAGCCTCATCATCCAGCTTAAAAAACCATAATTGTTCTGCCAAAGTGAAGGAATAAGCTAATAAGAGCAAGGTCGCTATAAGCCAATGACTAACGCCATCATAGCGTCGGTTGCCAATCCAAATGCATATCATGATCACAGCTAAAAATGACATCCCTATTGCGGTGAAAACGACGATGGAAAAGAGGTCTAGTAAGGCTAAGGGCATGAAATTAATTAAACTCTAAAAAGATGGGGTTTACTACTTATTTAATGTAGGGAATTTACCGTACAACCACATGTTAAGCAAGTCGATTGGTTATTGCCTAACCAGTCATAACCCTGCAATGACTAATTGGGTGATATTTATTATAAATACGAATAACAAGCACAATATCCTCGAGTACCATTACGCGATTTTTATGACTCTGCTAATATCTTCACCACTTGAAGCTCGCTATTTTTTAGTTGTACATTTACTTATACGGTTAAGTTAATAGCCTATTTTGTAAATTTAATTCTCACTTTAAAGTCCTCTTCTATTTGCAACTGACCATAATTATAAAGATAACCTAAATATGCTGTCATTTATTTATTCTTTATATATAAATCAATGAAATAAACTACTTTCAACATCTTTTTTAATGACTCAATACAATTCACAGAAAAATCGTCAAGAAAACAGTGTAAACATTTAAAATCAACAACTTAATGCTCGATTGTCGATATTTAAACACGATAAACAAAGCAAAAATAAGGCTGGAAATATAAAGAAAAACATAAAGAAATCACCCGCATGCAATCACTTTATGACCTGGAGAAAAAAGACAAAGAAAATGCCATCTTAAAGAAAAATAACGAGATCCAGGAACTGGCCCTGGAAAAACGTAAATAC
>NZ_JASJHF010000013.1:0-6347 GCF_033791185.1 Moritella sp.
CTATCAACAAGCGAAAGGTAATACCGGTAAATTTCGTTTTATTGGCCGTGAGCATGGTTACCATGGCGTGAATTTTGGCGGTATTTCGGTGGGCGGACTAGCACCAAATCGTAAAGGTTTTGGACCTGTGTTAGCGGCAGACCATCTCGATCATACCTTAGATATAACGCGTAATGCTTTCAGTAAAGGTTTACCAGAGTTTGGCGCTGAGAAAGCCGAGCAGTTGGAGACGTTAGTGCAATTTCATGGTGCTGATAGTATCGCCGCTGTTATTGTTGAGCCTATTGCTGGCGCGGGTGGTGTGGTGTTACCGCCGAAGGGCTACTTACGCCGCTTGCGAGAAATCTGTACGAAGTACGATATTGTCTTGATTTTTGATGAAGTTATTACCGGCTGGGGTCGTTTAGGCTCATCATTTGCGTCTAACTTATTTGATGTGATACCTGATTTGATCACATCTGCGAAAGGTATCACCAGTGGTGTCGTGCCATTAGGCGCGGTATTTGCACAAGATAAAATTTACGACACCGTTGTGAATAGCGCTGCGGATGGTGCCGTCGAGTTCTTCCATGGTTATACCTATTCAGCTCATCCAGTGGCTTGCGCTGCTGGTTTAGCGACAATGGATATTTATCAAAATGAAGGTTTATTAGAACGTGCTAATGGTGATATTGGTGATTATTTCCAAGAGGGGCTACATTCGCTTAAAGGCATACCTTCTATTATTGATATCCGTAATTGTGGCTTGATTGGTGCGGTGCAGTTTGCTCAACCGAGTCATGGTAAACCGATTGGTTTTGATATTTTGAAAAAATGTTATGACAAAGGTGTATTGACTCGCAGTATGGGTAATACGATAGCCCTTTCTCCACCGTTGATTATTGAAAAAAATCATGTGGATCAAATTATTGATACGCTTGCCGCTGTGGCAAAAGATATCGAGGTTTAAGCATGCATTAATCTGAATTTAGATGATTAATCTTTATCGCAATGCAGCCACTTTTAGAGTGGCTGTTGGCGTTTTTAGAGTGGTGATATCTATTTAGGCATAAGCCATCAGCCGCTGAAATTTATCAAGCAATGGTTAATATTAATGGTTTGAGTTTCTTCAAACTTTAGTTGGAAACAGTCAGGTTTAAACTTACGCACAAAAGTGCGACAGTTTGTCATGAATTGGCGGTTGTGATAATTAAATGAATAATTAAGTGCTGTTCATATTGAATTGACTTAATTGGTCAGCAAAGAAATATCCACAATGGATATTTCTTTATCAAGGAATAAATTAACAAGGAATATATTAGTTATGTTTAATAATCTCTTTAGCAAACAGTTAACAGCTCGCATGAAACGCTCTTTGAGTGGAACAATATTAACGTTGATTGCAACGTTAGGTGCAATCCCAAGCGTAATGGCAGCTGAATACAATTGGCGTTTTGTGAATTTATATTCCCGCGGAACTGCTTATGGTGAAGTTTATAAAAGTTTTGCAGATAATATTGAAGTGATGTCGAATGGCAGAATTAAAGTTCAAATGATGTATGCCGGTGAAGGTGTTGGCCAAACGGGCGTATTTGGTTCGGTTAAATCTGGCCTAATGACGATGGGGGCGCCGTTCCAACCTATGCATGCGGGTGAATTCCCTCCGGGTGTAGTAGAAGTCGGTTTACCTGGCACAACCAGTGATGTGGGTGAGTTAAGCACGCTATTTCGTGAGAAAGGTTGGGGTAAAGTGTTAACAGAAGCTTACGATAAACAGAACTTAGTTTGGTTAGAACCTTACATTCAACTACCTGTTTATATCTTAACTAAAAAGCCGATTAATAGCATCGATGATTTTAAAGGTTTGAAAATTAGAGCGCCTGGAGCTTACGGTAAATTCTTACGAAAATTAGGCGCATCACCAGCCTCTCTGTCTTGGAGTGAGATTTATACCAGCCTTGCTACAGGTGTAATTGATGGTTCAATTGGTAGTAATATTATCGACCATCGCGATGGTAATCACGCTGAGGTTGCTAAGTATATGTATCGATTACCTATTGCTGGCGCCCAAGTATTACCTATCGTGGTGAATAAACGTGAATGGAACAAACTACCGAAAGATCTACAAGCCATTGTGCGTAGTGCGAGTGCGTTACATGCAACTGAGCAGATGACTAAATCTCGCATCTGGGAATCTAAAGCGATTGCGGATATGGAAGAGCAAGGTATGCAGTGGAGCCCAGAACCAACTAAAGCGGATGTTGAAAAATGGAATTTAACTGCAAATTCACTGTGGTCAGAATACGCGAATACAGATCAATATAGCAGTAAATTGGTCGAAATATTACAGCAATAATGCCGCATGCTATCGAGGTGTTTAAACACCTCGATTAGTTTCTAAGCACACTGTTATATGGATAATAGATACTTACTTGGTAAGTGTTTAGTGCTGTAAGCAAGGATGATTATTATGTTTAAAACGATACTGAAGCGTTTATGCACCGGTATTAATAAAGTCGTTTTTTTTGTCGGTTTTTCAGCGTCAATATTAATGCCTTTGTTAGCACTTACTGTCGCTTTTGAAGTTTTCTCTCGCTATGTAATTGGTAGCCCGACCATATGGGCTTACGACGTATCACTATTTTTATTTGGCTATATTGCGGCTTTAGGTGGAGCGTTAGCACAGCAAAGAAAAGCACATATTAATGTCGATGTTATTTACCTATCGGTATCCGCTCGCATGAAAGCAATTTTTAATTTGCTGTCGTATAGCTTAGCCATTTATTTTTTATCAATTGTGATCCTAATTAGCTTAGAAAAGTATGATGAAGCGGTTGAATTTAATTATCGCCGACAATCTGAGTGGGCGCCATCTATGGCGCACTTTTGGGTAATGATGACCATGGCATGTAGCGTATTCATATTGCAATATATTAGTGATCTACTGCAAGATATTTTCTTTATTATTACTGGGAAAGCATTACTGGAATCGCAAAATGAACAGCAAGAGTCGGTAGTAATAGTAGATGTTGAGCCTGTCGAAACAGAATTAAAAAGAGCTGAAAATTATGAGTATTGAAGTATTAACACTGCTGTTAATTGGTTTGATTTTAACATGTTTTTCATTTGGCGCTCCGGTTGGATTGGCGTTAGGCGGGATTGCAATGGGAATGGGTTATCTGACTTGGGGGGATGGCATTTACAATTTGATCCCAACAACTCTTGAGAGCACATTTTTTAGTTTTATTTTATTAGCCATTCCTCTGTACATTTATATGGGACAATTACTCACTCGTTCGGGTATTGGCGACGCTATGTTTAATGCCAGTCAGATGTTCCTGGGTCGTATTCGTGGTTCATTGGCGATCAGTGTGATTGGCGTATGTTCTATGATTGGCGCTATGGTGGGGATCATCGGCGCGGGCATCATGACGTCCGGTAGTATTGCTTTGAAACCAATGCTAGAGCGTGGTTATGATAAACGATTAGCGCTTGGTGTCATTATGGCTGGGGGTGGTCTGGGTATTTTGATCCCGCCAAGTATTCCCATGATCATGTATTCGTCTGCAACGCAAAATTCAGTTGGACGTATGTTTATAGCTGCGTTGATACCCGCGTTGATATCTATTACGTTATTAGTTGCATACGTCGTTATTAGCTGCAAAATAAACCCCGAAAAAGCACCGATGAATACAGGTGCTGAAAAAAACATGAGTACAAAAGAGAAGGTGAAAACAGCGCGAGATGGGCTATTTTCTCTGCTACTGATTGTCGCGGTGCTAGGTAGTATCATTACCGGTATTGCGACGCCAACAGAATCGGGTGCGATTGGTGTTGTCGGTGCGATTTTATTAGCGTTCATCTTTAAACGCTTTCGTTGGAAAATGTTAAAATCGTCTGGTTTTGAAACCGCTATGTTGGTAAGTGTTTCGATGTGGATCATCCTCGGAGCTTCATTATTTAGTAATTTTCACATGCTCAGCGGCGTGCAAGCTATGGTGGCAGATATTACTAATGAGCTCAATCTTCCCCCACTCGGTGTGATTATCATGATGCAAGTCATCATGTTATTACTCGGATTTATTGTTGATGAGCTAATTATTGTCCTTATGTGTGCGCCACTCTTTACGCCAATTGTGGTGGGGCTTGGATATGATCCTATTTGGTTTGGTATCTTGATGATCTTAAACATAGAGATAGCTGTACAGACGCCACCTTATGGATTTGCGCTGTTTTATCTTAAAGGTATTGCACCGCCAGGCGTGACCATGATGGATATTTATCGTTCTATAGCACCCTTTATTTTATTAAAGCTATCGGTATTAATTTTGTGCATGGTATATCCTGAAATAGTTTTATGGTTACCTAATAAATTGATGGGAGATGGTTAGATGAGTTTGAAGCATATATTGATGCCTATTGATTTAGCATTTAACAACCTTGTCGAAAGAGAAGTTTCGATGGCACTTAAACTTCTCGCTGATGATGGGATTATTGATATGCTATTTGTTGATGATACAGCAAGTCATCGGCGTATGGCGTTAACAGCGGTTAGTGATCGCCTTGCTGAAAAACATAAGACGACAGAATTAGCTGTGCAAGCTATGTTGGATGCCGTTATTCCTAAACGACATAGGGGCCGTTGTATTATTCGCAGCGGTACGGTGTTTGATGAAGTGGTTGCGCAAGCGAAACAAAGTAATGCTGATGCGATTGTGATGGCATCAGCTAAACCCAAATTTCGGTCTTATCTATTGGGATCTAATGCCGCAAAAATAGTTCGTCATGCACCTTGTTCGGTGTTTGTGGTGCGCTAATGTAATATTTACAGTTATATGCACCGTTGTTGAGGCTCTTTATTGTTAATCTAGAGCTTTCAATTATGCGTGTATATAAGTTATTACCTTGACCATTTGGTAATTTAGCGTAACTAAGTTAGCCAAATACATTGCGCTATCACTGCTCACTGACCAAACACCGGTTAGGCAAAAAGCCTCAGATATGTTGCTTGAACAAATTAATAGTAACAGCGAGAATAATTGTTCACCTTTTCCACATTTTTCCAATTTTCACCATCCTATGCGGCCAAAGTTAAGCTATTTCTTATTTATATCAAAATTGACTGTTGGGATGGGGGAATATCTGGTATTTTTCAGTCCATGCAGAGCATTGCGTTGGTTAACGTGTTGTTCGGGACCAATATAAACTGTACGTGTTATCACTAAATGTATTTATAGATAGCTACAGTGTCAAAAATTTGGTTTCAATCTGTAATTTAAAACGTTATTTAATTATCGACTAAACTAGAAGTGGAATTGTTCATGAACAAAATAAATAAAGCACTATCTCTTACACTGGCTGCAATCGTTTCTATGCCAGCGCTTGCTGAAAATTTAAAAACTGAAGATTTTTCTTTCGGTGGCCGTATCGAAGCAAGGGCCGCTCTAACTGATAGTGACTTTAATGATAAGTCTCGTGTTCGTTTAAATGGTCAAGGCAAGCATGAAATTAATGATGCTTTAACGGCTGTTGGTAAATTCGAATATGAATTAACTCAAGCAGACTCTAGTACTGATACAGACGTTGAAAATAATATCCGTTATGGATACGTTGGTGTTGAGACTGCACACGGTACTTTAACATACGGTACTCAAGATAATGCTGTTACATATCTAACTAACTTTACCGATATGGCTGAAGTTTACAGTGGCGATACAAATAAAGGCATCACGGCAAGTGGCGACAGAGCAGAAGATACTGTTCTTTATAGTGTGACTAAAGGTGATTTAACATTCAACGCATCAGCTAACCTACAAGAGAATGTAAAAGGCGGCGGTGCGATGGTTGCTTATAAAGTGCTTCCAAGTGTTGAATTAAGTGCTGCGTATGCTGCAACAGAAACGGCTGTGGGCGCATCGGAATCATCAGATGTATACATGATCGGTGCGCGTTACACTAACGACACTCTTTTAGTTTCAGGCCTAGTACAAAAAGGCACAGCATACGATACAGACTTCGATGCAGTTGATGCATTTGCATCTTATGGCTTTGGCGAAAATAAAGTAAGTGTGTCATATAACTATTTCAGTGCTGATGAGCAAAGCGCTAAAGATGTTAACTACGTTGCATTTGAATATGGTCGTTATATTGGTGACGTAGCTGCATATGCTGGTTATAAAGTGGCATTAAACAATGACACTACTGCTGGCGCTGGTCATACTAATGGCAACGCTGACGAATTCATCGTTGGTGCTCGCTATTCTTTCTAATCTTGACTACTTAATATTGTAGTGCAGTGATAAAAGTAAAAGCCTCCTCGTTGGGAGGCTTTTTAGATCTTGGCTTCTGATCCATAAATACCTCATGTA
>NZ_JASJHF010000014.1:0-64071 GCF_033791185.1 Moritella sp.
TCAGGGGTAAACCTTGATGAAGAGGCGGCAAACATGGTTCGTTATGAGCAAGCATATAACGCATCTGCGCAAGTGGTGAGTATTTCTCAAAAAATATTTGACACTATTCTGAATGCGGCGAGGTAGCAAGTATGAGGTTAACTAATAATCAAATGTTTTCGCGATCAATTCAAGATATGTCGCAGACTCAAAAACGTTTGAACTCAGCCCATGCGCAAGTAACTACGCAAGAAAAATTTAAAACTTCGGGCGATGCACCTGCTGAAATAGCGAAGTCGAGTTACTTGAATGATGAAATCAAAAAAAATACCCAATACCAAACGAATAGCTCGATGTTGAAAAGTACATTAGGTTTGGAAGAGACGACTCTTAATAATTTACACACCGCGATGGAACGTGGGCGAGTGCTTTCTGTTCGAGCATTAAATGGTGCGGTTGGTGAAAAAGATCGACATGCAATTTCGTTAGAAATTGGGCAAGTACAAAAAGAAGTTTTTAGTTTGGTAAATACGAAAAATGCCAATGGCGATTATATTTTTTCTGGAACTTCTTCGCAATTACAACCGTATATTAAGGATGATCAAACGGGTCTATATACTTATCGTGGTAACGAACAAGATAATAAAATTCAAATCGCTACCAATGTTTACATTGGTAGTGGCGATAATGGTCGGCGAGTCTTTGAATCTTCCCCTGCTCGGTTAACCGTCAACACAAGTAATCTGACTGGGCTTATTACTGCTGCGAAAAGCGAAGTTGTTGATCAAGGTGAATATGATAATTTTCATACTCACAATTATGATCATAATAATCCGGTAAATAATACGTTCAAATTAAACATCATGGCACCGTTAGTTCCTGGTGATAGAGATACTTATGAGATCCAAGATAATTTAAATAACGTACTGCAAAGTGGCTATTTTTCTTCAGATAGAGGTGTTCGCTTTAATGGTGTCAATATTTCGGCACAAGGTTCGTCACCGGGTAGTGTTGATATATCGTTAATGCCAAGTGTTAATACCAATATTCTTAATACGTTAGAGTCATTAAAGACTGCATTATCAGACGCTTCATTGGAAAAAGTTGATTTTCGCGAAAGTATGGCTGATGCGCAAGTTGGTATTGAGAATGCACAATATTCAGTAGTATCAACAATATCAATGATTGGTGGTCGTAATAATACGATCGAACGAGTGAATGAATCAAACTCGTCTTTTAAGATCATTAATCAGGAGGCGATGGCAATTCTTACCGAGACAGATCTTGCCGCGGCAATGACTGACCTTACTAAAGAACAAAATATTTTAGAAATGAGTTATAAGTCGTTTAATAAGATCAATGACTTAAGTTTATTTAATTCAATATAGTAATTGGCACACAACTTGCTCTTATATTATTAACGGTTAACAAAAAAATTAATTTACAAACTAACATCAAGCAAGAACTACACATTCATTATGTTATTGCTTAATAAAGTTACATACAGAGGGAATAGAAATGGCTATATATGTAAATACTAATGTTGCATCTTTAAATTCACAACGTAATTTATCGAACTCAACGAATGAACTGCAAACATCATTTGAACGTTTATCTTCAGGTAAACGTATCAATTCAGCTGCAGATGATGCGGCTGGCTTACAAATTGGTTCTCGTTTAGAAGCACAAGTTAACGGCCTAAATCAAGGTGCTCGAAATGCTAATGATGGCATCTCAATGGCACAAACTGCTGAAGGTGCATTAGACGAAACAACGAACATGTTACAACGTATGCGTGTTCTTTCAATTCAATCTGCGAATGGTTCAAACAGTGCCGAAGATCGTAGCGCGTTAAATAAAGAATTTGGTCAACTTCAAAATGAAATCGACCGTGTAGCACAAGACACAACGTTTGGTGGCGAGACGTTACTTGATTCATCGTTTAATAATAATTTTCAAGTTGGTGCTGATGCTAACCAAATTATTAATGTTAAAATTACGACAAACATGAATTCACTTGGTTTGGGTGTTGGTACTGCAACGTCTAACATCCTAACTTCGGCAGGCGCTCAAACGGCAATCGACTCTTTAGATACTGCGATCGCATCAGTAACCGATATTCGAGGCGACTTGGGTGCGAAGCAAAATCGTTTCTCATCAACAATTCGTAACTTAAGTAATATTTCTGAGAATGTATCGGCATCTAAATCACGTATTATGGATGCTGACTTTGCTGCTGAATCTGCGCAGCTAGCGCAAAACCAAGTATCACAGCAAGCTGCAAGTACAATGCTAAGTCAAGCAAATCAGCAGTCTCAAGTTGCTATGTCATTATTAGGCTAAGAGGGTGGGCTCCCTCTGCCCCCTCTGGCCCTTTTTGGGCCGCCTAATATATTGCTTTTACCTATGTCCTTATCGCTAAGCCCTGTCTAAGCGTATAGGTAAAAGTATTATTTTTATTCCCTATTTTTAATCACTTCTTCTTAGTTTATCTTTCTGGCTATTCTTGTTTCTATCTGCATCTATTACTGCTCCATTAGGAGCCCTCAGTAACGGAGCATTATGTTACAGGAATTATGCTCCGGCAAATTGACGGCAAATTTTTGACTTGGTTAAAATAAATCGAAGCCGGGATTGATATATTCTAGTGGTGAGTATTTTAATTAATTAAAAACAGAGGCTTACATATTTTTTGTTGTTTTATCTCTTGGCTTATATATTGCATTAAAAATAAGATATGAATTTTAACTTTAAATCAGCAGAAGGGAAGATACAGTGGCCTTATATGTAAATACAAATGTAGCATCATTAAATTCACAGCGTAATTTGACGACCTCTACAAATGCGTTGCAAACATCATTTGAGCGGCTATCGTCTGGTAAACGTATTAACTCTGCTGCTGATGATGCCGCAGGACTACAGATCGGTTCTCGTTTAGAGTCTCAGATAAACGGCTTGAATCAAGCTTCACGTAATGCTAATGACGGTATTTCATTAGCGCAAACAGCTGAAGGTGCACTCGACGAAACAACCAACATGTTGCAACGTATGCGGGTATTATCAATTCAATCTGGTAATGGTTCAAACAATGATGCAGATCGTGGCGTACTTAATAGAGAATACAGTCAGTTGCAAGAAGAGATGAACCGGATTGCGTATGATACAACGTTTGGTGGCTTAAATTTACTTGATGCGAGTTTCAATCGAGATTTTCAAATTGGTTCGGATGCGAATCAAATTATTAATGTTAAAATTACCACCAATATGGATGCATTAGGCTTAGGCGTTGGTACTGCAACATCTAATATTTTAACAGAAGCTAATGCGCAAATATCGATTGCAAGTTTAGATGCCGCAATTGCTAAAGTCACTGAAACTCGAGGTGATCTTGGTGCTAAGCAAAACCGTTTTTCATCAACAATCCGTAATTTGTCTAATATTTCAGAAAATGTATCTACGTCTAAATCGCGTATTATGGATGCAGATTTTGCTGCTGAATCAGCTAAAATGGCACAAAATCAAGTCTCACAACAAGCTGCAAGTACGATGCTTAGTCAAGCAAATCAGCAATCACAAGTAGCGATGACGTTGCTACAAGGTTAACCTGATAATTATTTTGGCTCGAGAGAGCCAAATAGCATTCCTTCCTTTCTAGTACTACTTGTTTACTCTGCATTAAGCCTACTATATTTCTGTATTCCCTATGCTAATCAGTCGTCTACTCTGTATTTTGTAAAATATAAACCTCATAAGTTGTTGAAAGTTAAGTGTTATATTTTATGTGTTTGTTTTTTTTGAAAATAAACTGAAAAAAATCAAAATAACCCTAAAGGATGTATTTTTAGGGTCGATAACTTTTATGACAATACAAATAACCGATTATGAATAAGGGCTGTATTTTACATACACAGCAGTCCTTTACAGGATTTCTTTTAGGAGACGAATATGGCTGTTTATGTAAACACTAATGTAGCATCTTTAAACTCACAACGTAATTTGAGCAACGCTACCAATGAGCTACAAACCTCTTTCCAACGTTTATCATCTGGTAAACGCATCAATAGCGCTGCTGATGATGCTGCTGGTTTACAAATTGGTTCTCGTTTAGAGGCTCAAGTGGGTGGTTTAAACCAAGCATCACGAAATGCAAATGACGGTATTTCACTCGCGCAAACAGCCGAAGGTGCATTAGACGAAACAACGAATATGCTACAACGTATGCGTGTACTTTCAATTCAATCTGCCAATGGTTCGAATAGTGACGCTGACCGTAACGCACTGCAATCAGAGTTTAATGAATTGCAAACTGAAATCACCCGTGTATCAACAGATACAACATTCGGTGGTAAAAAACTGCTTGATGGTTCATATGATGAACAGATTCAAGTTGGTGCTGATTCTAACCAAGTTATTGCATTGAAAATGACTTCAGGTATGGATTCAACGACATTAGGTGTGGGCAGTGCTGCTGCTAACATTTCAACTGCAGCAGGTGCGCAGGCGTCAATTGATCTACTTGATACAGCAATTCAATCGGTAACGGGTACGCGTGCTGATCTTGGTGCGAAACAAAACCGTTTCTCATCAACAATCCGTAACATTTCGAATATTTCAGAAAATGTATCGGCATCTAAATCTCGTATTGTTGACACCGATTTTGCGGCTGAATCAGCTAAAATGGCTCAAACTCAAGTGCAACAACAAGCGGCAAGTTCGATGCTAAGCCAGGCTAACCAAACATCACAAGTAGCTTTATCACTACTGTAATCATTTCGGTTTATTTTTGCCCTGCACCTTGCGGGGCATTTTAGTCTTTGGGGGTTACTATGTCCATTGATAACAATGTGGATAATAAGAGCGTTCGTGTTTATCCTGACCCTATAGTGACAAAAGAACCTGTCATTACCAATCCTGCCGTTTTAATTTCACCTGTCGATAAGCCTTTACCTGAAAATAATCCATTATCTAAACCAGAATTGGCCAGTAATGTAGATTTGGAACAAAATTTGCAAGAGGCAAAGGATACGCTGCAAACGCATTTTGATGTTAATAACAAAAAGCTAAACTTTAGTGTTCATGGTGACACTGGCCGTCTGGTTGTTAAAGTGGTTGATCCCGAGAGTGGAGAAATACTTAAAGAGCTGCCGTCAGAAGCGGTATTAAAGATGGCAACTGACATTGAAAAGTTTCAGGACAATATATCTGCTAGTTCAGGTCTCTTATTTGATGAGATGGTTTGATTAACATAGCGTGATAAAATAGTCGGATGTTTAGTACGATAGGCAATTTTTTGCCTATCGTACTGCTATTGATGAAAATTAAGGATACGCATGGCCGGTATTACGATGGCAGGTTCAGGTTCTGGATTAGATCTAGAAACGATCATTTCAACATTTGTTACTGCTGAAAAAACGCCAAAAGAAACACGCTTGAATAAAAAAGAAACCAACCTTACAACAGAGTTATCTGGTGTTGGTACTTTAAAAGCGGGTTTGGCCGATTTTAAGGTAATTACAGGCATATTGGGTAATCCGGACTCTTTTTATCAAAGTAAAACCAATATTAACTATCAAGGTCGTGATGTTGAGCAAACAACGGCGGGTGGTGCTGGTGATAGCGCCGCTTTACCCATCACTATTCAGACTAAAGGTGTGGTACCAAAAGGTGCATTTGATGTTGAAGTTAAGCAACTTGCACAGGGTGCACGATTAGAATCTGACTTTTTACCCAGCCGCGAGACTAAACCGGGACAGGGGATGCTGTATTTTGATGCCGGTAAAGATACTTTCCAAGTGGATGTTAATATTAATGATACTTTGCAAAGCATTCAAAAAAAAATTAACGATGCGCCTGACAATTACGGTATTAGTGCCAATGTCATTAGTTCTGATCTCGGTGCTAAAATAGTCTATACCTCAGATAAAAGCGGTAAAGCAAATGATTTAGCTGTATTCACTTCTGATTCAAGTTTGAATATCATTTCATCTGGAATGAAAGGTCCCCCTGCTACTGATGCGATAATTACGGTTGATGGAAACACCATAACCAAAGATACTAATATCTTTAGTCATGCGGTATCTGGGGTTACGATCACTGCCAATAGTTTGACTAAGCTGAACGAGCCTGCCAATTTTTCAACATCGACAGATCATGCTGCGGTTCAAGAACTCGTTTATGGTTTTGTCGATGGTTATAATACCTTGATGTCTAGTATCAATGAATTGACCCACCCTGAGACCGGTATTTTGAAGTTTGATTCAAGTGCAAGAAGTATCAAGCAACAACTTCAGAGTATTACCGGCGGCGTAGTTGATGGTGCTAATAAGCGTCTCAACACCTTATACGGTGCGGGTATCTCATTAGAAGAGGGTGGGATGCTAGCTGTTAATCCATTTGGAATGGGTGGTGCTAAATCGGGCGCTGAACGTTTAAATGACGCAGTTAATAACTCATTAGATGATCTTGGCAAACTTTTTGCAGGTGATAACGGTATTGCGGCACAAGTGAATCGCGTGTTGGCAAACAATTTGAGCAATAAGGGCATGATCTCTCAGCAAGAAAACATGTTGAGTGAAAATTTACGCGATATTGGTGATGATCGGGCTAAATTAGATCGTCATATCACCTCGTTTGAAGATACATTACGAAAGAAATATACCGCCTTAGATAATACGGTCACACGTTATAATGCCACCGGTGATTACATTCGGAATGTATTAGGTTAATCATATTATTCTTCGGTATTTAAATACATTAATAGTTAGGTA
The DNA here is from genome assembly GCF_033791185.1 of Moritella sp. Taxonomy (GTDB): domain Bacteria; phylum Pseudomonadota; class Gammaproteobacteria; order Enterobacterales; family Moritellaceae; genus Moritella. Next base: position 6,747 of record NZ_JASJHF010000014.1, read on the forward strand.
AAAAAACATGAGAGCTAATATAAGACGTTATCAGCAAGTAAGCCGAGAAAGCGGTATTGCTAGCGCTGATAACCACCAAGTGATTTTTATGTTGTTACAGGGATTGTTGGATTCTGTAGCTGTAGCAAAAGGCTGCATTTTACGTAAAGATATTGAAGGTAGAGCGAAAGCAATTAACAAATCAATCAATATTACATCGGGTTTAATTGATGGTATTAATCATAAGGTTCATCCGGAGATTGGTGAAAACTTTGATGCGCTATACCGCTATATACAATTGCGTTTAAATGATGCGGCATTAGAGCAGTCAGTAGAACCATTAGATGAAATTACTACATTAATAACACCGATTAAAGACGCGTGGATAAACATCCCTCAAGCAGAAAAAGAAAAAGCGGAATTAGTTCGAAAGCAAGCTAACGGTGCTTAATGATGGATATTACTGACGTTGACTTGATGAGCCAAATATCGGCACTTTCTGCGCAAGCAAAGCAAGCGGTGATAGAAGATAAGTTGAGTCAATGTGATCAACTATTAATACAACGTCAGATTTTAATTGAGCAGTTAGTTATACTCGCAAACCCTGCTCAATGCCCCTGTACACATGCTTTTCTAACCCAATTAATGACTGATGATCAAACCCAAGTTACAGCACTAAAAAGATCAAAATCAGTCCTTGAATCCCAGCAAGTTACCAATCGGCGTAGTGCTAAATCTATTAATCGGTACCTTACTATTAAACAGTTTTAGGTTGTAATTATGGACTCTTTAAATCTCGACATTAGCGCACAAATAGCCACGTTAGAGGCGCAGCAGCAGCAGCGTAAAAAGCAGGTAAGCCTAGCGCATGCCATTGATGCCATTAATGCTAGAACACAACCTATAGCTGATCCAATGGCCTTATATAGTGCCAATATGCAGGCTTTTAAGCAGTATATTCCCGATGTTCATCAGTCTTTTGTTAATTACCAGCCGAGTAAGTTTGAATTAGCACATGTTGGTGATGCTTTGCACTTAGTCGATGTTGATAATAACCTAGTGCTGGGCGAGAATTATTTTCACGATAGCCTGATTGATTTTGAGCAATACCGTATTAATCCGCAGTTGGCGCGTATTGACTTTGAAGAAGAAATTAACAGCGTTGGCGATTTTATTCATGTTAAATACCTCAACCAATTTATTCGTGCATTAAAGGGGATTAACCAAAAACATAAAGCCGAATTCGTGTTGCCGGAAGCGGTTAACATGATGGTATTCTTTGGTTTAGGTTTAGGTTACTTCTTACCTGAAATGCTCGATAAGCACAGTGTTAAACGGTTATATATCTATGAACCTGAAAATGACTTCTTTTATGCAAGTCTGTTTACGTTAGATTGGGCCAGTATTTTACAACGTCTTGATGAAAGTGGCAGTAGTTTGCACTTGTGTCTGGGCGCTGACGAAGAGTTATTCTTTAATGATATCTCGCATGAATTAATGGTTAAAGGACGTTATGATTCAACGTTCAGCTTTTGCTATCAGCATTATGAAACCGAACAAACGAATAGTGCATTAGAAAAATTCAATCAGCAGAACTTTCACATAGCCTTTGGGTTAGGCTTCTTTGATGATAGTTTACTGGCGCTCGCACACCAATATCATACCCTGAATCAACACATACCGTTACTTGCGGATGTTGAACCGTTACCTGAATGTGAAACCCGTTCGGTATTTATCTTGGGGAATGGTCCGTCACTTGATGAACATATAGAGTTCATTCGAGCGCATCGTGACAAGGTATTACTGGTGAGTGGTGGGACGACAATTAGGGCGCTACAGCAATACGGAATTACCCCTGATTTCCATTTGGAAATGGAGCGTACTAAGGTTACTTATACCGTATTAAAGTCGGTTGATGACGATGAATATTTAAAATCAATTCCGTTACTGACCCTAAATACCATCACGCCTGATGTGACCAATTTATTTGATCGAAAATTGATGGGCATGAAACTGCAAGAACCATCAACTGAGATCATTACCAATCCGAAATTAGGTTGTGACAGTGACAATCTAACGACATTAATATTTGCTAATCCAACCGTATCTAACTTGGCACTGTCATACTTTACCCGAATGGGTTTCAAAAATATTTACTTGTTTGGTGTTGATCTTGGTTTTGCGGGTAAAGCCCATCACAGTAAAAAAAGTATTTACTATAACCAGTCTGGCGAAGATAAGTTATTGTTTAATAAGAAAGAATTATCTAGCTTTGTGTCCTCTGGTAACCATGCCGAGGAAGTCGAAACGACGATGATTTTCCAAATGTCAGGCAAAGGTATGGGTGAGTTATTAGCCTACTATCCAGAAGTGAAATGCTATAATTTGGGTAGTGGTATTAAGATCGAAAATACCATACCAACTTACCAAGAAGATGTTGTATTGACAGACGAGGTGTTTGATAAAGCCGAATTTGTTGATCGCATGTTGGCACATTACTCTGCGGATACACAAGTATTAGCTAAGCAATACAGTGCTATTTTAGAACAAGATATTTTTGCTGATTTTGTCGATAAGATGATCGCTTTGATTAAATCACCGATTGTCACTCGTTACGATGCATTAGAGCAACTTCATCAGCAACTTAAGTTATTAAATAGTCAGTATAATACCAAGCATGCCTTTTTAGTGGAGTTATTAAACGGTACCCTACAGCACTGCCATGCGGCATTAATTAAAATGTTGCTCTTGCCTGCATCCCCTGAGCAAGGCTTAATTTACTATCAACAGGGCCTCGATATTTTTATTAACTACCTAGAAGCAGCAAAGGTGAAATATCAGCGAGAACTCTTTGAAGTAGATCAAACCGATGTGTCAGGTTTTTGGAAATAGCGGGATGCTGCTGTGTTAAGCAAATTTCGGTAAGAAAAATGAAAGTGGGCTGATAAGGCTGCATCTTACTATTATTTAGGTATATAATTATAAGCCACTCAGACTGTTTGGCTTATGATGAAAACATATTTTTTAATTCCTTTCCTCGCATTATTATCAGCATTAACGCCGCTTGCTATTGATATGTATCTACCGGCAATGCCTAGTATTGCCAGCGATTTTAATGTCTCTATTGAAATCATTCAAACCACACTCAGTACCTACCTATTGGGTTTTGCAATTGGTCAGCTTTTTTATGGCCCATTGGCGGACAGTTATGGCCGTAAACCTGTGCTTATTTGTGGACTTATGATCTATTTAATTGCCAGTGTGGGTATTGTTTATGGCGACTCTATTGAACAATTTAAGTGGTTACGTTTATTACAAGCCATCGGTGGTGGGGCTGCATCGGTCGTCGTTAGCTCATTGTTACGGGATCTTTTTTCCGGTTCATTATTTTCTAAAATGATGTCTTATGTGGTGCTGTCAATGACATTGGCACCGCTCGTCGCCCCGTTAATTGGGGCGCAGTTGTTAGTCTGGTTTAGCTGGCCGAGTATTTTTGTAGCTTTGGCAATTGTGACCTTGATATGTTTGTTGATTAGCTATGTCGGAATTAAAGAAACACTGCCGAAAGAGCGTCGAGTAGCGTTTAATCTACGAAGTATATTTGCCAATTATTGGTTGATCCTAAAGAACCGAAAAGCGCTTGGTTTAATGCTCTGTGGTGGCTTTAATGTGTCTGGTATGTTTGCGTTTTTAACCGCATCACCCTTTGTGTATATTGAGTATTTTGGTGTTGACGCGCAGAATTATGGTTATCTGTTTGCATGTAATATTCTTGGCATGATGGTCGTGACATGGACGAATGCTAAGATAGTCATGCGTTTTGGTTATCAACAGATATTACGTGCTGGTATTATTATTAGTGCGGTGATCTCGGTATTGTTTTGGTTACTTAACGCCAACCTGACATTTGGTTTAACGGGGTTGGTGATCTCAACGGTGGCCTATGTTTCGTTAATTAGCTTAATTGGGTCGAATGTGATGACAGGGGTATTAGCTGAATTCCCCCATATATCTGGAACAGCGTCAGCATTGGCTGCCACGATCAGATTTGGATTTGGTGCACTATCAGGGGTCGTCATCAGCCTATTACACGATGGTACTCCGTTACCCATGATTATGGTTATTAGTGGCTGTGGGATATTATCCTTCCTCAGTTATTTCATATTGACGGATAGAGCAAATAAGGACAGTTAATGCGGATTGAATTTATTAGTACTGGTGACGAAGTATTATCAGGCCAAATTGTCGATACGAATGCGGCATGGATATCACAATATTTTTTTCACCAAGGTCGTGAGTTTACACGTCGTTATACCGTGGCGGATGATCTCGAGTCGTTGATTGATATTATAACTGAAACCAGTCTTAGAGCAGATGTGGTGATCATTAATGGTGGTTTGGGACCAACATCAGATGATTTAAGCGCTGAAGCAGCGGCGAAAGCCATGGGCGTTCCATTAATACTCTCGCAAGTATGGCACGATCATTTAGTGGTTAAATATGCCAAGTCCAATCGTACTTTGTCGGTGAGTAATGAAAAACAAGCTTGGTTACCAAAGGGTTGTGAAATCGTTGATAACCCAGTCGGTACAGCATGTGGCTTTAGCTTTCAATTTAATCGCGCGCGCTTTTATTTTACCCCTGGGGTACCCAGTGAATTTAAGCACATGGTGACCGAACAGATACTGCCTGACATTCAGCAGCGTTTTACACCGGTTACCATACCAACACTGCTCAAGATTAAAACCTTTGGTATTTCAGAGTCGGCGTTAACTGAACGCTTAGCGGCGTTATCATTACCGAGCTCTATCACGTTAGGATTTAGAGTCGATTTTCCCACTGTTGAAGTAAAATTGTTATCGACGGTTGAAGCTGATTTAAGCAGAGCACGTGCCTTAGTCAATGCTGAACTAGGTGAATTGATCTTATATGAAGGTGATGGTAGTTTTGCTGCGTATTTACAAAATGTAATGCTAGAAAAAGGGCATACCTTATCCCTTGCTGAATCATGCACTGGTGGTTTAATTGCTAGTGAGTTGATTGCCGTTGCGGGCAGTTCTGGTTATCTGGATTCAAGTCATGTTACTTACAGTAACGAATCGAAGAGCCGTTTAGTAAATGTTGATAAAACTACTATTACTCAGCACGGTGCAGTATCCATGGAAGTGGCTGCTGAAATGGCAGAAGGCGCCATGTTAAATGCGGGTGTCGATTTTGGTATTGCGGTGTCAGGGATTGCCGGACCCGGCGGTGGCAGCGAAGATAAACCTGTTGGTACGGTTGCCTTTGCGCTGGCAAGTAAAACACATACTTACAGTCAATTACTCTTTATCCCACGCCGGAGCCGTCAAGGTATCAGAGGTGTGGCACTTTATATTGCGCTAGATATGTTGAGAAGAGAATTACTGGGGTTAGATTTATCCGCGGAATTTGGTTCGATAGAGCGTCGTGATTACCGCATTGTTGATAAGTAATGCGATAAGTTCTACTCGTATCACTCTCTAAGAAAAACAGCGTGATGAGCGGATAATCCAACCATCACCGCTTGTTACCATTTCTGCTTTGGCTGAAACAGTAGGTCTAATTCGTTCTTTTCGTCTTCTTTTTCTTGGCGATCTTTTAAGTCATCTGAAGATGCTTGAGTAAGCTGTTCATTGACGTCACTTAGTAAAGAAACTAATGTCTGTTGTTTACTGGTAAGAACTTCATTCTTATCATTAATGCTGTTTAGGGTATCAATACCTTTACGCAGCAGTTGCTTACAAGAACCAAATTGACGTGTTGCACGCGCTTCATAAGCACGTTTTAATAAATTATCGATGTTGACATTAAGTTGCATTAATTCGAGTTTACGGTCTTCAATCACAAATGTTTGGGTATTCAATTTACTTTTTGCATGTTCAGCGCGTAATACCGCCCGAATTTTTTTAATTTGTTGTAGTAATACAATGGCTTCACGATCTGAATTCGGAGAGCGGAACATTTTTTCTTCGCTTTGTCCTGGCGCTTCTTTTAATTGTGCCATTTGTGCTTTGACATTCGTTAAGCGCTGTCGTATTTGCGGTAAACCTGGATCCATTTGTAATGCCGAGGTAAGTGAATCATGCATACGGCTGTTTAATACCAACGTAAGCACTTTACTGTACGGCAGTGAGGTTGCGTTTAGCAGCAATTCTTCAGTTTCTTGAATGACTTGTTTGTGCTTGATGATGATTTGGCGCTTTTCAGTTTCAGCTTTACGCTTGAACTGTAAGATAATGTTATAGCCGATCACTAAGAATAATAGGACAGCAATCGCGATGACTATAAAGGTGAGCTTCATTGTATAATAACCCTAAATTTGCTGCAGTACTCAGATATTACTATAAATACCTTAGTTAAGGTAGTGTTAACGTAAAGATACCTCCGCCAAGCGGACCGCCATTAGTCAGTGAAATATGGCCTTTTTTACCTTTGATTTTATGTGCATTAGCAATTAATCGTGCAAAGTATAACCCTAATCCGGTACGCCCTTGTTTACAACTTAATGCCGCCATTGAGTTGTGTTGCGCCTCTAACATACTCTCTGGATAACCGCTGCCGTTGTCAGATATTTCAATGAAAAGTTGATTATCAAGGATACTCGCGGTAACCATTATTTTACCTTTACTATAACGCAGAGCATTGATAAAGACATCGGATAACAAATAACTGACTAAGTTATGATCGCAATACCAAGCGAGGTCAGGATCAATATCGATGTTAATTTCAATGTTGTTGTTATCGCTGTATAGCTGGTTTGTAATGCAAAATTCATTGAAGTAATCGGCAATAAAACATTCAGCAATATTCAATGGTAGTTGATCTTTCTCATCACGATAAAGTGACAAAACTTGAATTAAACTACTGTTAAGACGTAATACTTCATAGTGCAAATCAGCGAGTTTAGCAGCATGCTTATCTTTCTCTGGCACGGTATTCATATCGGCAGAAATTGACTCGATGGATTGTAATAACAAGCATAATGAATTTTTCATATCATGGACGGCAGATGTCAGGATTAATGCATAATCCACTGTGTCTTTACTTGGTTTAATGTTATCGTCTAATGAGGTCATATTATCGTTGACTAACATGAAAGTAATGATCCTTAGCATATCTTATTGACAAGAAATAACAGTATTCTGCTACGGTTTTGTTAGAATATAATTAATTATTTGGAATATAGAGCACATCACGAATGAAGTTACAGCAATTTAGATACATAGTCGAAGTTCTCAATCACAATTTGAATGTGTCTGCGACCGCAGAAAGTCTTTATACTTCGCAGCCCGGCATCAGTAAACAAGTTCGTATGTTAGAAGATGAACTCGGTGTGCAGATCTTCGAACGTAGCGGTAAACATCTCACTAAAGTGACACCTGCTGGTAAAGATATTATTCGTATTGCTGCTGATATTCTAGGCAAAGTTGAAAGTATTAAAGCGGTCGCGAGTCAGCATACGCACCCTTCTAAAGGCACGCTAAATATCTCGACCACGCATACCCAAGCCCGTTACGCGTTGCCGAAAGTGATTAAAGGCTTTATTGAACGCTATCCCGATGTGTCACTCAACATGCATCAAGGTACGCCTGCACAGATCAGCGATTCGGTTTCTAAAGGCACTGCTGACTTTGCTATTGCCACTGAAGCATTGCATCTATACAGTGATTTGGTGATGTTACCTTGTTATCACTGGAACCGTTCTATTATCGTTAAGCCGGGTCACCCATTAACCAAAGTCGGTAAGATCACGGTTGAAGATATCGCTAAATATTCATTGGTAACTTATGTGTTTGGTTTTACCGGCCGGTCTGAATTGGATTGTGCGTTTGATGCCGCAGGTTTAGAGCCTAAAATTGTATTTACCGCAACGGATGCTGACGTGATCAAAACTTACGTGAAATTAGGCATAGGTGTTGGCGTGTTGGCAACAATGGCATTTGATGATGCTACCGATGATGATTTAGTTCGCATCGATGCTAGCCATTTATTTACCTCGAGCACCACTAAAATTGGTTTCCGTAAAGGCACATTCTTACGTACTTATATGTATGATTTTATGGAACGATTTGCACCACATTTAACGCGAGATATTGTTGATAAAGCGATCATGCTAAAAACAGCTGAAGAGATTGATGATATGTTTAAAGAGATCCCGCTACCAACAAGATAACGAAATCGTATTATCTCGGCTAACATTTGTTGCTTAGCCGAGGCTACATTCAGTCGGTATTTTTACTTTAGTCACCGGTTTTTTCACCTCTTTCTCATGCTCCGTTGTTAATTTAAGCACCTCATTGTGAGCTGTTTGGTCAGCGATTGTTGAACAAGCATTCTCGTTAATCACATTAATTACTTCATGGATACTTTGCGATAGCGCGTCATCGTGGTCCAGTTTTGCTATTTGTTCACTGACAATATCGATTGCACTCGCCATCACGACTTGCTCTAACTCTACAAATGCGTCTTCGATGTAGCTGGATAACCTAGTCAAATCAGGAAGGTTAGTTCGGCATGCGATCAAACCCACGTTGAGGTTATTCATATAGCTATACAAGGTTATATTAAGTGACATTCCAGGTGGTAATGCTGATAACGGGAAGCACTCTTGCATTTTAGCTCCCATCATATACATAGGTTTACGTGGGCCAGGTACATTGGAGATGAGTACATTGCCAACCGGTGGTAATATCGTATCCAGTTTCAATAGTTCGCTGATGACCGCCAACCCTTGGCTTGCGAGTGTATAGCTTGTTAGTGCCTCATCGGATAATAACTCGGCTTCTTGTTTTAATTTATCGCAAGATTTTTTAATTGCCATTAAACGAGCCAACGGCTCGGCTTCACTGTGTGCTAATTCAACCATGGTGATGGCAATGCGATTATTCGATGTGATGTCGTTCGGGTCGCGCAAGCTCACTGGAATTTGCGCTGTGAGTGGTTGTTTAAGCTGATAGTCAAGAGTAGCTAAATAACGCTGTAAAGCAATATCACAAATACATACCACGACATCATTTATCGTTGTTCCCGCTATTTTTCCAATGTTCTTTACACGTGAGAGGGGAAGTATGCTGGTTGCTGCTCGACGCGCCCGTTTCGGACTAACAGAAAAAGGGGTTTTAGGTGCAGTAAAAGGAGTTGGAATATTGGCTTTATAGATATTCACGCCTTGTAATATTAACTTAGAACCAAGCCCTAGAATTGAGGGTATTGCGCGTACTTGCTTGGTTAATACAGCACTGTTGTGCTTTAATTTATTAACTAAACTTGCTTTGACTTTACTATTGTCTTGTTTACCCTCAAAGCCTTTTTGGCTCCAAAATGCTTGTAACTTTCCGTCGGCTTGTGCTGATAAATAGCTAAGGATAATTCTGTTCGCTTTAGCACCATCGGTAAATGCATGATGTAATTTAAGATAGATGGCAAATTGATTATTACTCAGACCTGAAATTAAATGCATCTCCCATAACGGCCTGCCACGATCCATTAGGTTTGAGTGTGCGTGTTCTATATATTCAATGAGTTGCTCTCGTGCGCCGGGTTCTGGTAACCGTATACGACGCACATGATAATCAAGGTCAACGTTATCATCTTCTTGCCAGTTCATCATACCTGAATAAGTGGTGTGTAATTTATAATTGAAAGGGGTTTCTACTTGTGTGAATCGCATCAGTTGTTGGTACAAATCTTTACCGTAATCACCTTGATAATCGCTTGGAATATCGAATATTTGCAGTGCAGCGACATGGTTTGGTCGTGATACTGTTTCACAATATAGGAACCCCATGTCGGGTAGAGTGAGTGATTTCATTTATATTTCCCTAATGTTTGCAGATCGGACAGCTGGTTAGGTCATACGATTAATACATAGAATAAGTGACCTAATGAGTAGAGAGTAATTAGCCGCTAAAGTCATTAGCTGCTGCTCTATTCACTGCTATTTACACCTGAAAGTATGAGGATTTTTCTCATGGGGTAATGAGCATTTAGATAAATGAGTAATCAAAGGGGTGGGGAGAGGGTAATACCTGTTATGAGGCTGGGTAGGGGCACTTTTTTATGGATATAAAAAAGCCAGAATAGTGATAAACACATTCTGGCTTTTATTCTTTCTAGCGCTAAATCAGTGAGACTTATTTAGCTTAGAATCAGATTAAGTACAAGTGTGAGCTTTTTTGATATCGCCAACATTTAATACTTTAATTGCTAAACCACCTTGTGATGTTTCACGGTATTTAGCATTCATGTCTTTACCTGTTTCGTACATAGTCTCGATAACTTTGTCTAGCGATACACAAGGCTCACTGGTACGGCGCATTGCCATTCGAGTTGCATTAATCGCTTTAACAGCCGCGATTGCATTACGTTCGATACAAGGTACTTGTACTTGGCCACTAACTGGATCACAAGTTAGACCTAAGTTATGTTCCATACCGATTTCAGCCGCTTCACAAACTTGCGCAGGGCTTGCACCCATTAGCTCAGCAAGACCTGCTGCAGCCATTGAGCATGATACGCCAACTTCACCCTGACAGCCTACTTCTGCGCCTGAGATAGATGCGTTAGTTTTGTATAGGATACCAACTGCGCCTGATGCGAGGTAGAATTTAGTGTACTCGTCACGTGTTAGCGGACGAATGAATTTGTCATAATAAGCTAATACTGCAGGGATGATACCTGCTGCGCCGTTAGTTGGTGCCGTCACTACACGACCGCCAGCTGCATTCTCTTCACTTACTGCAAGCGCAAACATGTTAACCCAGTCAATGATGTTCATTGGATCTGAGTTAAAACCGTCGGTTGCTTCTAACTGACGTTTCAGTGCTGCGGCACGACGTGGCACACGTAATGGACCCGCTAATAAACCTTCGGTTTTACAGCCACGCTCAATACCTTCAGACATTGTTGTCCAAATGTTTGAAAACTGGTGATACGTTTCTTGTTCACTACGGAATGATCTTTCATTCTCAGCCATTAGTGCGCTGATAGATAGTCCGTGTTCTTTACAGTGTTCAACCAGTTTTGCAGCACTGTTAAATGGGTATTTAACGTCCGCTGTTTCACCTTGTGTTAGACCGAAGTTTTCTTCGTCAACAATGAAACCACCACCCGTAGAGTAGTAAGTTTTTGTAAATGCAACTTCACCATCGATGTAAGCATGAATTTTCAAACCGTTTTCATGTAGTGCAAGCGGCTCATCAATAAAGTTCATCGCTGAAGCGGGAAAATCAACAGTATGACAGTGTAGACCGATCGGTAAACGACGTGTTTGTTCAACACGGTGAATAAACTCTGGGATTGCATCAATATCAACAGTTTCAGGTAAGTTACCTGCTAAACCCATTAAGATAGCAATATCAGTGTGGTGACCTTTACCAGTCAACGATAATGAACCATGCACATCCACTGTGATTTGAGTGACTTCGCGGATCTTCCCTGTCGCTCGTAGGTCGTCGATAAATTGTTTGGCAGCTTTCATTGGACCAACAGTATGAGAACTTGATGGACCAATACCAATTTTGTAGATATCGAATACACTGATCATAGTAATTCCTCAGCAGATGCTTAAGTTATATAAGCTTAAATAATTAGCGCGCTAACAGTTTCTGTTAGGCAGAATAACGAGGGGGTTAAACTTTTTTTTAATCCCTCAAATTTTTATGTCGCTATGATAGCGATTTAATTCTAAAAAACAACTGCCAATATAGTAGGCAGCACTGTTATTTAGAGGTGGATCCCATATAACAATTTATTATGTTAAAAAAATGCAGTGTAAAGCTTCGTTTATTTTATTTGATGCGGGTGTTTTAAGTACTAAAGGTAATAAACGCGTATATTTCATGCTGAATTATTACCTTTAATAATTAATGGTTTAAGCGGGAGGTATGAATTGCCTGTTAATAGTGGATAACCCAGTGGTCTACTAACAATAGTATAAACAATAGCATTAAATGTACGATTGAAAATTTGAATGTTTGAAATGCCATTTTGCGTGTTGGTTTGAATTTTAAGCGAAAAGCGTAATAAATAAAGGTCATACCTAAGAGTGTCGAGCCGATTAAATACAGATCACCACTCAGTTGGGTGAGCCAAGGTAGCCAGGTAACCGGTAGTAGCAGTAACGTATAAAGCAATATCAGTGTTTTAGTGTACTCTGCGCCATGGGTCACTGGCAGCATCGGGATCTTAGCTTTGGCGTATTCTTTCTCTTTGTGGATGGCGAGCGCCCAAAAGTGTGGCGGCGTCCAGATGAAAATAATCATCACTAACAGTAATGCTTGACCGGTAACTTCATCAGTCATAGCGGTCCAACCAAGTAGTGGTGGAGTGGCTCCTGCGAGTCCGCCGATGGCAATGTTCTGTGGCGTTGCGCGTTTCAAGTACAGGGTATAAATAACCGCATAACCAATCAGGCTGGCAAAGGTTAACCACGCCGTTAATGCATTAACAAAGACAAACAATGTCAGCATACCTATGACTGCCATGCTGCTGGCAAAGACCAATGCCTTGGCGGTACTAATGGTATTTTGTACTAGTGGCCGCTGGTGGGTTCTGGTCATGATGGCATCAATACGTTGATCAAGAATGTGATTGTAGGCCGCCGCTGCCGCAGACAATAGGCCAATCCCAATTAATGCGGGTACTAATAAGCGTAATGTCGGCAGTGTGGGTAGCGCAAGTACCATGCCGACTAAGGCTGTGAGTAATAATAGCGCCACCACTTTGGGTTTGGTTAATTGGTAATAAGCGCGCCAGTTTGGTGTAAGCGTTAATTTAATCGATTGCGTATTCATAACACCTCTTGCAGTTGCTGTTGGTTGAACCAAAGTAGGGTGACTAAGGTTATCAGTAAAATTGCCGCGACTAGGTTGTGGGCGAGTGCGATACTCAGCGGTAACTGAAATATAATGTTAGCGACGCCTAAGCTGACTTGTATACAGAGAATGATGATCAGTGTTTTGGCAATAACACGTATTCTTCTTTCGGTTTGATGCTTGAGTAATTGATAGACGGTTAATAGCAGGTAAGTGATGGTCACCCCTGCCCAGATCCGATGGCTGATATGAATATTCATTCTGGCGATAGTATCTCGGACACCATATTGATAAGTCTCCGCCGCTGGACTGAGGCTAAATACATCGCTGAGATTAAAGCGACTTAACCAATCACCATTACAGAACGGAAATTCGGTGCAGACAATGGCGGCGTAATTTGAACTTGTCCAGCCTCCGAGTGCAATTTGAATTATGACGATGGGTAGGGCGACGCAACAATATAATTGCACTCGGGTTAATCGCTGTCGCTGTAAGGTTAATTCACGGTCATTAGCCCGGACATTGAATGGCTGAGTTAATAGGGAAGGGACGACTGGCGGGTGAGATAAGCGTAATCGGAATAAGACCAGTAGCGCTAAAATGCTAAAGCCACCTAACAAATGCCCCATTACGATGATGGGCTGTAAATTCATGGTGACAGTCCACATGCCTAATGCAGCTTGAAATAAGACCAGTAGGATCAGCGATGTTGCTAACCGCAGTTGTTGTTTCTGTTTACCACTGATGATGAAAATCAGCAGAATGAGCATACCTAACAAACCGGCAATATAGCGATGGATCATTTCGTTCCAGGCTTTTTCTGCGTGTAAAGGATCATTGGGATAGGCGAGCTGCGCTGAAGCAATATCTAGGCTATTTGTCGGAACCGTATTAAAGCCATAACAACCTGGCCAGTCTGGGCAGCCGAGTCCAGCATCGGTTAAGCGCGTATAAGCGCCAAGCATTATGACGATGAAGGCGAGTAGTATCGTTAGGTTGAGCAGTTTTGGCATAGACAATCCTTGTTTATTGCAATGCTTACCCTATTTTCGATATTTTAAGTAAGCGCTTTAAATCCTTTAATAAACCCGCTGATATTTTCAATGCTGCCGTCTTATCTGCAGGAAATTGATAGTGCATGAAAATATTTCCCAATGGATCAACTAAATATAGTGTATCCGTGACTAATTGCTGCTGGTTTAAGGTGCTCAATGATAATTTTGTGAGGGCCAGAGTATCGATCTTATCTGACTCAAGTGTAGGGAGCGCGGTGACATAGCGTTTAACGCGACTTCCCTCTGCCGCGAGTAGGGTATGTACTTGCTGTATTTGCCATAAGCTCTGTTTGCAAACCGCGCTGCAACTGTCGGTCTGGCTATTGTTTGAACTAGTGCTTGGGTCATGGTTTGGGTTATAGAGCAGTAACCATGCTTTAGGAGCGGATGCTAATGTTAGGGGCGGTGATATTAGTTGTCCCGTATTGGTTTCTGCTCCCTGGTACCAATCATTAACGAGCACCAGTTTGGCGACGAGAATAGGCGCGATAAATAAACTGAACATAATAACTAGAGGTTTCTTTTGCATGACTAATCCTTATCTTGCGTATTGCTGTTATTTACTTGATATTTCTTCAACCAATAACCACTGCACAGACTTAATGCAAATGCCAACGCAAACCATTGCACTGCATAGGCGGTGTGCTTTGCTGGTGGCATCACTGTGATACGCCAGCTTTTGCTAAAGCCAACTGGTGAATCTTTATCAAGTTGCAGTAATAATGGTTTGAGTGGGGTATTTAGGTATGTTTGTAACTGTGAAATAACCGTACGCTGCACCACTAATACATTATTTGTTGCAGTATGCAGATTGCCACCAAGTAACCAAGGTGAGCCTTGCTGCGCGCTTAACGTGCCAGTTAAATGATAATTGCCCGTAAAGCGAGGGATGATAGGTAGTAATAGTCGTGACGATGGCGCAGCTAACCATCCGAGGTTCACTAATAGGCGATGTTCACCGCTATAAAAAGGTAGATATAAGTGATAACCGATACGTTTATTATTGGTTTGATTGTCGAGTAAGATGGGATGCTGATTATCAAAAAAACCGGACAATGCCACCTGACGATGCAAGCTATCTGGCGTTATCTGGCTTAATCTGGTGATGACTGTTTGATCAATATCGAGTAGCGCTTGTTTTTGTTGTGCGCGTTCGAGTTGCCAGCTACCGAGTTTAATACAAACACTAATAGCGAGCAGGCTAAAGACCACAAATCCAATTAAGCGTTTAGGGTATTTATGCTTTGCTATGGTATTAGCCTTATTTTGCATCGTTAGCCTTAATCAATAATCGCTTAGCGCAATATTATAAGCGCCTGTTTGAGCATAATATTAAGGATAGAGTTGTTTTAATAAAGTGGTAGGTAAACAGCAGAAAGATTAAATTTATTAGCAGCTTATAGAGGAATATCCCAGCACAGGGTGCTGGGATAGTAACACATTATGAGTGAGGTGTTATTTTACTTGCCAAGCGATTGTTTCGCCAGTTCTGATTGGTACCATTTTAGCATCACCAAAAGGCAGCGTTGTTGGTACTTGCCATGCAGATTTTTCTAACGTAATAGTGTCAGCGTTGCGTGGTAAGTTATAAAAATCAGGGCCATTGAAGCTGGCAAATGCTTCTAGTTTATCAAGGGCATTTTCTTGCTCAAATACTTCAGCGTAAAGTTCAATTGCAGCATGTGAAGTGTAAGCACCAGCACAACCACAAGCTGACTCTTTTTTATCATCAGCGTGAGGCGCAGAATCTGTACCCAAGAAGAACTTATTGCTACCGCTTGTCGCCGCTTGAATCAGTGCTGCTTGATGGGTATTACGTTTCAAAATTGGTAAACAGTAATAGTGCGGCTTAATACCGCCCACTAACATGTGGTTACGATTGAATAATAAGTGATGTGCGGTAATTGTTGCTGCGATATTGTCGCTAGCATTATTCACAAACTCAACCGCATCTGCAGTGGTGATGTGTTCAAGCACAATTTTTAAATTGGGAAAATCAGCAATAACTGGTTTTAGCACAGTATCTAAATATACTTTTTCACGATCAAAAATATCGATATCTGCATCTGTCACTTCACCGTGTAATAACAGTGGCATACCCGCATCTTGTAATGCTTGTAGTGCAGGGTAAACATTCTTAATTGAGGTTACACCGGATGATGAATTTGTTGTTGCGCCAGCGGGGTAAAGCTTTGCCGCATAAACGATGCCGGTTGCTTTTGCTGCGCGGATATCTTCAGCTGTGGTTTGGTCAGTCAAATAGATAGTCATTAATGGACTAAATGCAGAACCTGCAGGTACGTTAGCTAAGATACGTTGGTGATAATC
This sequence comes from Moritella sp., assembly GCF_033791185.1. Lineage (GTDB taxonomy): Bacteria > Pseudomonadota > Gammaproteobacteria > Enterobacterales > Moritellaceae > Moritella. The sequence goes on from NZ_JASJHF010000014.1 coordinate 22,945, forward strand.
TTTGGCAATTTCAGCGTTCGTTACTGGCGGTACTAGGTTAGGCATAATAATAGCGCGACCCATGTAACGGCTAATGTCCGCAACAGTATGTTTTAAAACATCACCATCTCGAAGGTGCAGGTGCCAGTCGTCTGGGCGGGTGATCGTTAAAGTTTCCATTTGATTTCTCCATCGCTAATTTCCGCAGATTCTAAAGATTAATGCTGGTGAAGTCAAAGAGCTAGTAACTATTGATGAGAAAAGACGATACCAAACAAGCCTATTGTTAATTTTAGCTTATTTGATATCGACGTTAGCGATACATAGGGGCTGAGTCACTAAACAATGTAGACAAAAATAAACAAAATAATCCAAACTACATCCACAAAGTGCCAATACCAAGCGGAGGCTTCAAAGGCAAAATGTTTACCTGGGGTAAAGTGACCATTGATGACCCGTAATAGCATTACAGTTAACATGATCACACCCAAGGTAACGTGCATACCATGAAAACCAGTGAGCATATAAAAAGTATTGCCATAGACGCCCGAATCAAAGCGTAACGATAAAGCTTGATAGGCGTGTATGTACTCTTCAGCTTGGAAAAATAAGAACGTAATACCTAGAACCACGGTAATAAATAACCAAGTGACTAATTTACCGCGGTGTTTGGCAATCAGATTATGGTGAGCAAAATGTAGTGTCACTGATGAACTAATCAAAATCACTGTATTAATTAATGGTAATCCATACCAAGGCATTGCTTGGGTTTCTCGACCATCAGGTGTCGTTGTTAGTGGCCATGTGGGGATAAATTCAGACCAAATCACGTCATGGGTCATGGCATTATTATCTTCACCACCGAGCCAAGGAATCGACAAGTTACGCAGATAAAATAAAACCCCGAATAACGCCACAAAAAACATCACTTCAGAAAATATAAACCATAACATGCCCATTCGAAATGAACGGTCGAGCTGTTCATTGTAGAGCCCTTGCATTGATTCGCTAACGACATTACGAAACCAACTAAAAAGCATAAACAATAAAACCGCGATACCAACAAATAAAATCGGTATGCCGATGTTGCTGCCTTCCTTACCGACCATTTGTACTGTCGTGGCAGCGCCAATGGCAATGATAAAAAGTGCAATGGCACCGACTAAAGGCCAAGCACTACTGGCTGGTACATAATAGTTCTTTGGGGCGTTGGCATATTCGTTATTATCTGGCATTACAAGGCTCCTAGCGCATCGCTACTTTTATTGATTCACTGTTAAAGAGGGTGCTGGCTCGTTTTTAAACAGAGTATAGGCGAGGGTTAATGTCGATATATCTGCGGGGATGTTAGGGTCGATATAAAAGATGAGTGGCATCATTGCCTCTGCATTGGCCGCTAACATTTGCTCTTGAAAGCAAAAGCATTCAGTCTTAACTAAGTACTGTGCGCCATACCCAGGGCTAATCGACGGGACGGCGCGGCCAAAGGTGTCTTGAGCACTTTGGTTGGTGGCGACAAAGCTGACTTGATAACGCTCACCGGGATGTAACTCAATGCTGTTAATCTCAGGTTTAAATTGCCAAGGCAGCTGCTTGCTTAGATAGGTGACAAACTCAACCTTTACAGTGCGAGACTTATCGACAGTTGTCATCGGTACGGATGACTCTCGGCTATAATCTTTGCCGTTTAGCCCGGTAATGTCACAAAACACATCATAGAGTGGCACTAAGGCAAAACCAAAACCGAACATACCGACGGCGCTAAAAATTAGCAGGCGTAAGTGTTGTTTTATTTTCGGCGCTGTCATTACTTCACCTCTGGCGGTGTGTCAAAGGTGTGATAAGGCGCTGGTGAAGGCACTGTCCATTCTAACCCTTCAGCACCTTCCCATGGTTTTGCTGGGGCTTTTTGACCACCACGAACCGCCATAATAACTACAGTAACGAAAATCAACTGAGACAGCCCAAACAGGAAACCACCAATACTGACTATTTTATTGATATCAGCAAATTGCAATGCGTAGTCAGGAATTCGGCGTGGCATACCGGCAAGCCCTAAGAAATGCATAGGGAAAAACAGGATGTTGACCGAGATAAGTGAACACCAAAAATGCCATTTACCCAATGTTTCATTGAACATATAACCTGTCCATTTCGGTAGCCAGTAATAGGCCGCTGCCATAATCGAGAACACCGCGCCAGTCACCAGTACGTAATGAAAGTGAGCCACCACAAAATAGGTGTCATGGTATTGGAAGTCAGCGGGGGTGATAGCCAGCATTAATCCTGAGAAACCACCAATAGTAAACAGGACGATGAATGCCAGTGAAAATAGCATCGGCACTTCAAAAGTAATTGAACCACGCCACAGGGTTGATACCCAATTAAATATTTTTACCCCAGTTGGCACTGATATAAGCATGGTGCAATACATAAAGAATAGTTCTGCGGCGAGCGGTAAGCCGACAGTAAACATGTGATGTGCCCACACGGTGAAACTCAAAATAGCAATGGATGCTGTGGCGTACACCATCGAGTGATAGCCAAATAATTGTTTACGAGCAAAGGTCGGAATGATCGCTGAGATGATGCCAAATGATGGCAAGATCATAATATACACTTCGGGATGACCAAAGAACCAGAATATATGTTGGAAGAGTACCGGATCACCACCACCTGCCGCATCAAAGAAACTGGTACCAAAATACTTATCGGTCAAGATCATAGTCACTGCACCCGCTAATACTGGCATCACAGCAATTAATAGGAATGCGGTAATTAACCAAGTCCACACGAACATTGGCATTTTCATTAATGTCATGCCCGGTGCGCGCATATTTAAAATTGTCACGATGACGTTAATTGCGCCCATTATTGAGCTTATCCCCATTAAATGCACTGAGAATACAAACATAGCGGTACTATCGGGACTGTATTTAGTTGATAACGGTGGATAGAAGGTCCAACCAAAGTTAGGGCCGCCACCTTCGGTAAATAGTGATAACAGCAATAATGAAAAGGCAAACGGTAAAATCCAAAAGCTCCAGTTATTCATGCGTGGCAGCGCCATATCCGGCGCACCTATCATCAGCGGTAACATCCAGTTAGCTAAGCCAACAAAAGCCGGCATAACGGCGCCAAACACCATGATGAGTCCATGTGATGTGGTCATTTGGTTGAAAAAATTAGGTTCAACTAACTGCAGACCAGGCTGGAATAGTTCTGCGCGAATGATCATGGCCATGGCGCCACCAATAAAAAACATGGTTAAGCTAAACCACAGATACAGGCTACCAATGTCTTTGTGGTTAGTCGAAAACAACCAACGTTTGTAACCTTTTGGTGCGCCGTGGTGTTCGTCATCGTGGTGTGAATCAGAAATAGAGTTAATTACTTGCTCTGCATTATTTTTCAAATGTATATCGCTCATGTGCAGTCCCTTGAATTACCGATTAGTTGCCATTGCTTAATGCAGTGTCGATTTGCGCTGGCTGTACAATGTCACCGGTATTATTTTCCCAAGCATTACGTTCATAGGTGATAACTGCTGCGAGCTCTTTTTTAGTTAATTGTTTGGCAAATGCTGCCATTGCGGTGCCGGACACTCCGTGCAGGACAATATCAATGTGTTTATTCACATCGCCAAGTGCAATTGGACTGTCTTTAAGTGCTGGGAATGCGCCAGGAATACCGAGCCCTCCAGCTTGATGGCAAGCTGCGCAAGTACGGTTATAGACTTCCTCGCCGAGCGTCATCATTGCCGGCATATCTAGCGTTTGCGTCAGACTTTGCTGCTCTGCTTGTAGCTGTTGTTTGGCTGTTACTTTTGCTTGCGCTAACCAAGTATCAAATGCTGCAGGCTCTAGCGCGGTGACCACAATCGGCATGAAACCATGATCTTTACCACATAACTCAGCGCATTGGCCGCGGTAGGTTCCTGGTGTATCAATCTTGGTCCAAGCTTCATTAATAAAACCCGGATTGGCATCTTTCTTTACGGCAAAGGCTGGTACCCACCATGAATGGATAACATCATCAGCGGTGATCAAAAAACGGATTTTTTTATTGGTGGGTAATACTAGCGGGTTATCGACGTCTTTGAGGTAATGCGGCTGTTTTTCTACTTCATTATTGATTTCTGCTTGGCTGGTGGTTAAACGGCTGTAAAACTCAAGATCATCATCGAAATAGCGATAATGCCACTTCCATTGTGACCCCGTGATTTGAATGGTGATATCCGCTTCTGTGGTATCTTCCATCAGAATTAGCGCTTGTGTTGAGGGGATCGCCATACCAATTAAGATAACAATGGGGATAGCAGTCCAAATAATTTCGACTGTGGTGCTTTCATGGAATTTGGCTGCTACAGCCCCTTTGGACTTACGATGACGATATAAAGACCAGAACATAATGCTAAACACGATCACTGCAATAGCAATACAGATATAGAGAATGGTCATGTGTAAGTTATAGACGGTATTACTGATACCGGTGACGCCCTCGGTCATATTTAGTGTCGACTGCTGGGCAAGTAGTGGTGTTGATACAATCCCTAGTACAAATGCGATTAATGTTATTGTTAGTTTAGATAAGCGCACATAACCTCCCTCAAAATTATCCATAATGACTCGCAAAATATAGATTAGATAATGAGTGAATTGTGTTAGCTCTCTGTGACAACTGTCAGCACTTAACAATCCACTGTTATTTGCCGAAGTATAGTTACAGAAATGTTAATTGCGCTATTTATGATGAAGATAAAGTACTTTATCTATGAGCCTCAAGCATTGAAGGTGACGATTTCAAATGATTGTTTTAGTGCTGATATTTGTTCTTGTAACTTCTTTATGTGACAAGCCACAGATAGCGACAAGTCTTGCAGGTCTTGCTCTTTGACACTTTCTAAGCGCATTACTTTTAATTTGATAATTTGGGTGTCGGTCATGAGATTATCAATATGTTGCATCATTTCTGGGTTGGGGTATTTTTCTTTGAGCGATTCTAGCTGATTGGTAAAATCTAGAAATGCACGCTCAATCTCGATAAGGGTCATAGCAACTCCGAACTGCAATTTAAAGGAATTAATCTGGCTAACGTCAAATTGATTATAGTGTAATTTTTAATTTTATACTGCTCAGCAATACTGTTTGTTATGGGTTGGCGCTATGGGGAATTTACATCAACGTAGTGAGACTCGATTAGATTAGCGGAGATTCTGGATCTTATCGGTGATGGTGAGTAATTAACCAAAGTGAAGATATAAAACTGTAAATTTGTTGTTTTTCATCTTATTTAGCCATAAAAGTCATTTTTGTTCTTGAATTTTAACTTTTCATCCATACATTATAAGCAAATAAAATATTAAAGTGCTATTTAGAGTGGCAATGCTCGATTTTTTTCTTGCTGCTAGCTATAATATCGCGTCTTAAATTTCCAGTTGGAAATGTTAATAAATTCATTAGAGGTATCTAAATGCAAGTTTCTGTAGAAACGACTCAAGGCCTAGAGCGCCGTTTAACTATCACAGTTCCAGCTGCAACAGTTAGCAAAGAAATCGACAACCGTTTACGTGGTTTAGCAAAAACTCAACGTATCGATGGTTTCCGTCCAGGTAAAGTACCAGCTAAAGTAATCAAAAAACGCTTTGGCGCTGCTGTAGCTGAAGAAGTTGCTGGCGAAATCATGCAACGTAACTTCTACGAAGCAATCGTAGCAGAAAAACTAAACCTTGCTGGTGCTCCAACACTTGAACCTGCACAAGTTAAAGAAGGCGAAGATTTCTCTTTCACTGCAACGCTTGAAGTTTACCCAGAATTCGAAGTTGCTGGTATCGAAGCAATCGAAATCGAAAAATCAGTATCTTCAGTAACAGACGCTGATGTTGATGGCATGATCGAAACTTTACGTAAGCAACACGCTGAGTGGGTTACTGCTGATCGCGCTGCTGAAGCTAACGACCAAGTTAAAGTTGACTTTAACGGTAGCATCGACGGTGTTGAATTTGAAGGCGGCAAAGCTGAAGATTTCACACTAGCTATGGGCCAAGGTCGTATGATCCCTGGTTTCGAAGAAGGCATCGTAGGTAAATCTGCAGGCGAAGAGTTCACTGTTGAAGTAACTTTCCCAGAAGAATACCATGCAGAAAACCTGAAAGGTAAAACTGCAAGCTTCGCTATTAAGCTAAACGCTGTTGAAGCGCAAGAACTTCCTGAAATTAATGCTGAATTCGTAGGTAAATTCGGTGTTGAAGACGGTACTCTTGAGTCTCTAAAAACTGAAATCAGCAAAAACATGAGCCGTGAACTTGAGCAAGCTATCAAAGCTGACACAAAAACTAAAGTGCTTGACGCATTAGTTTCATCAAATGACATCGACGTTCCTGCTGCACTAGTTAAGCAAGAAATCGTTACATTACGTGAACAAGCTATGCAACGTTTTGGCCAAATGGCACCACAAAACGCACCAGAACTTCCTGATGAATTATTCACAGAGCAAGCTAGCCGTCGTGTTAAAATCGGTCTAGTTCTTGGTGAATTCATCAAAGTAAACGAAATCACTGCAGATGACGCACGTGTTCAAGATATGATCGCATCTATGGCTTCTGCATACGAAGATCCAGCTGAAGTAATCGCACACTACAAAGACAACGAACAAGCACTAGAAAACGTTCGTAACGTAGCTGTTGAAGACCAAGCTATTGATTTAGTATTAGAAAAAGCAAACGTGACAGAAAAAGAAGTTGCGTTTGAAGAGCTAATGAATAAAGCGAGTCAAAACGCATAATTGTTGATTAGATTGAACAAAATACGTAATTAAGCGCTATAATGGCTCGAGTGAGGGTATTTCACTTGGGCCATTTTTATTTAGGGATGATAATATGTCACAATTCTTTAATGATATCACAGAGTCTCCGTCAAACGCGTTAGTACCAATGGTTGTTGAACAAACAGCTAAAGGCGAGCGCTCTTATGACATCTATTCTCGACTTTTAAAAGACCGTGTAATCTTTTTGACTGGCCAGGTCGAAGATCATATGGCTAATCTTGTTGTTGCACAGTTACTTTTCTTAGAATCAGAAAACCCAGATAAAGATATTTTCCTTTATATCAATTCTCCAGGTGGTTCTGTTAGTGCTGGTATGTCAATTTATGACACGATGCAATTTATTAAGCCAAACGTATCTACCATTTGTATGGGTATGGCTGCGAGTATGGGTGCATTCCTACTTGCTGGTGGCGAAAAAGGTAAGCGTCACGCATTACCGAATGCTAAGATTATGATTCACCAACCTTTAGGTGGTTATCAAGGTCAAGCATCTGATATTGAAATTCACGCCAATGAGATTATTAAAACTAAGCGTAAATTAAATGAAATATTAGCTGAACATACAGGTCAAGAATTTGATCGTCTTGCGGCTGATACAGATCGTGATAATTATATGACGTCAGCTGAAGCGATGGATTACGGTCTTATCGATACAGTAATAACAAAACGTGACTAAGTAATTTTTGACAGGTCGATTGTCTTTTAGCCATAATAAGATTAGGCATGGGGCTTTCACCTGTAATGTGAGGTTATCGAATGACAGAAACAAAAAATGGGGATAACGGTAAACTACTCTATTGTTCTTTTTGTGGCAAAAGCCAACATGAAGTACGTAAGTTAATTGCTGGCCCATCTGTCTACATTTGTGATGAATGTGTTGATCTTTGTAACGATATAATTCGTGAAGAGATTAAAGAAATTGCACCAAAACGTGAAGGTGATGAATTACCGACACCGCATCAAATTCGTGGCAAGTTAGATGATTACGTCATTGGCCAAGATCATGCTAAGAAAGTATTAGCAGTTGCGGTATACAATCACTATAAGCGTTTACGCAATGGCGATACATCCAATGGTGTAGAACTAGGTAAGAGTAATATCTTGTTAATTGGTCCAACTGGTAGTGGTAAAACATTATTAGCTGAAACACTAGCACGTATTCTTGATGTACCTTTTACTATGGCTGATGCAACAACATTAACTGAAGCTGGTTATGTTGGTGAAGATGTTGAAAATATTATTCAGAAATTATTGCAAAAATGCGATTATGACGTAGAAAAAGCCCAACGTGGTATTGTCTATATCGATGAAATTGATAAGATTTCGCGCAAATCTGATAATCCATCTATTACTCGTGACGTATCGGGTGAAGGTGTTCAGCAAGCATTGCTAAAACTTATTGAAGGGACTGTTGCTTCAGTACCACCACAAGGTGGTCGTAAGCATCCTCAACAAGAGTTTTTACAAGTAGACACATCTAAGATCTTATTTATCTGTGGTGGTGCATTTGCTGGTTTAGACAAAGTGATTGAAATGCGTAATAACGTTGGTAGCGGTATCGGCTTTACGGCGGAAGTGAAGGGTGAAGCTGAAAAAGCAACTTTATCTCAAATCTTCGCAAAAGTTGAACCTCAAGATTTGGTTAAATTCGGTCTTATCCCTGAGTTTATCGGTCGTTTACCTGTGACTGCGACATTAACAGAACTTGATGAAGCTGCATTGATTCAGATCTTAACAGAACCGAAAAATGCACTGACTAAACAGTACGCTGCATTATTCGATTTAGAAGGTGTTGAATTAGAGTTCCGTGAAGATGCACTCGCTGCAATTGCACATAAAGCGATGTCTCGAAATACCGGTGCTCGTGGTTTACGCTCTATTGTAGAAGCTGTTTTACTCGATACTATGTATGATCTTCCTTCAGTTGAAGATATTAGCAAAGTTGTGATTGATGAGTCTGTAATTAAAGAAGAATCAGCACCAATTTTGATTTATGAAAATACTGAAAATCAGGCTGTATCAGCAGACTAGTGTTAGATTTTTAAGCACTTACTGTTAAAAAGGGGCGCAATGCCCCTTTTTTTATATTATTTTTCATATTTTAAGCCCCTGGCATTGATTGTTTAGTAAAAAGCCCTATATATTCAATATTAGCCCTTAGTCCAGTTTTATAAGTGAGGACAAGATGAATTTTGAGCGTACGGAACGCGTAGATATACCTGTATTACCATTGCGTGATGTTGTGGTTTATCCCCACATGGTAATTCCTTTGTTTATTGGCCGAGAAAAGTCAATTCGTTGTCTTGAAGCCGCAATGGATACAGATAAGCAAATATTTTTAGTTGCACAAAAAGATGCAGCTCAAGATGATCCCCAAGTCGATGATTTGAATAGCGTGGGTACAGTCGCTAATATTTTACAAATGTTAAAGTTGCCTGATGGCACGGTTAAAGTATTGGTCGAAGGCACACAACGAGCTAAATTAAATAGCTTGAATGATGGCGATGACTACTTCCAAGCCGAGATTGAATACATTATTTCTGAGTCAGTATCTGACAAAGAAGAAGATGTACTTATTCGCTCTGCAATCGGTCAGTTTGAAGGTTATATAAAACTAAACAAAAAGATCCCAGCTGAAGTACTCACCTCAGTGATGGCGATTGACGAAGCTGCGCGTCTTGCAGATACAATGGCTGCCCATATGCCATTAAAATTAGAAGACAAGCAGGTGGTATTAGAACTGAGTAACGTTGCAGAACGTCTTGAGTTCCTAATGGCACAAATGGAATCTGAAATTGACCTATTACACGTAGAGAAGAAAATTCGTACACGTGTTAAAAAACAGATGGAAAAAAGCCAGCGCGAATACTATTTGAATGAGCAAATGAAAGCGATTCAAAAAGAGCTCGGTGAATCTGAAGATGGTGTTGATGAATTTGAACAATTAGCTGAAAAAATTGAGCAAGCTAACATGCCTGCGGAACCAAAAGCTAAGACCATTGCTGAGTTAAATAAATTAAAAATGATGTCGCCTATGTCTGCAGAAGCAACTGTCGTACGTAGTTATATCGATTGGATGATTTCAGTTCCTTGGAAGAAACGCTCGAAAGTTAAAAAAGACATCGGAAAAGCGCTAGAAATACTTGATTCAGACCACTTTGGTCTCGATAAAGTAAAAGAACGTATTCTAGAATATCTAGCGGTACAAAGCCGAGTTAATAAACTTAAAGGTCCTATTCTATGTCTTGTCGGTCCTCCAGGTGTAGGTAAAACATCTTTGGGTCAGTCTATTGCGAAAGCGACAGGACGTAAGTACGTGCGTATGGCACTGGGTGGCGTACGTGATGAAGCGGAAATTCGTGGACATCGCCGTACTTATATCGGTTCTATGCCGGGTAAAATTATCCAGAAAATGGCGAAGGTTGAAGTTCGCAATCCACTATTCTTGTTAGATGAAATTGATAAGATGGCGTCGGACATGCGTGGCGATCCTGCTTCGGCACTACTGGAAGTATTAGATCCTGAACAAAATACCACTTTCAATGATCATTATTTAGAAGTTGATTACGATCTGTCTGACGTAATGTTTGTTGCGACATCGAATTCAATGAATATTCCTGGTCCATTACTTGACCGTATGGAAGTGATTCGTTTATCGGGTTATACCGAAGATGAAAAACTAAATATTGCTAAACAGCATCTACTGGACAAGCAAATTGAGCGTAACGGTTTAAAAGCCAAAGAAATTAACATTGAAGATAGCGCCTTAATGGGCATTATCCGTTATTACACGCGTGAAGCGGGTGTGCGTTCACTTGAGCGTGAAATTTCTAAATTATGCCGTAAAGCAGTGAAACAGATTTTGCTGAACAAATCACTTCAATCAGTGACGATCACCCAAGAAAACTTATCTGAGTATTTAGGCGTACAACGTTTTGATTTTGGTAAGACTGAAAGTGAAAGCCGCGTTGGTCAAGTGACTGGTCTAGCATGGACAGAAGTAGGCGGTGATTTACTGACTATTGAAACCACATCAGTACCAGGTAAAGGCAAACTGAACTACACCGGTTCGCTTGGTGAGGTGATGCAAGAGTCTATTCAAGCTGCGATGACAGTTGTTCGTTCTCGTGCGGAAAAACTACGCATCAATAATGATTTCTACGAGAAGCGTGACATTCATGTTCACGTACCTGAAGGTGCAACACCAAAAGATGGTCCAAGTGCAGGTATTGCTATGTGCACAGCGTTGGTATCGAGCTTAACGGGTAACCCTGTACGTGCAAACGTTGCAATGACAGGTGAGATCACGTTAAGAGGTGAAGTATTACCTATCGGTGGCTTGAAAGAAAAGTTATTAGCGGCACATCGTGGTGGCATAAAACGTGTCTTGATTCCCAAAGAAAATGAGCGTGATTTGGAAGAAATTCCAGCAAACGTGATTGGCGATCTTGAGATCCATCCGGTACGTTGGATTGATGAAGTACTAGAGCTTGCGCTAGAGTATCATCCCGATGCTTTTGAAGTGGTATCAAAATAGTGTAATACCTTGGTTAGAGTGTCTACCCAGACTTGAATAGTCACTCTAACCTTGTTATAAATACTGTTAAAGTTAGTTATATTGATGTTCAACTATTACATATCAATGTTCATAATTAGGGGACGAAAGTGAATAAAGCTCAACTGATAGATTGTGTTGCCGCTAAAGCTGATATTTCTAAAGCTGCTGCAGGCCGTGCTATTGATGCAATGATCGAATCTGTAACTGAAACGCTAGAAAAAGAAGAAGCTGTTACGTTAGTGGGTTTTGGTACTTTTAGTGTTCGTGATCGTGCTGCACGCACGGGGCGCAACCCACAAACAGGCGCGGAAATTCAAATAGCAGCATCGAAGCTCCCGGGGTTCAAAGCCGGAAAATTATTAAAAGATGCATTGAAATCTTAAGCTATTGGTTTTAAATTTTGAGTAAATACGCACCATTGGGTGCGTTTTTATTGTTATTGACTGTATTGCAGTTTAGAGAATACTATTATGTTAGAGAAGTTTCGCGAAGGTTCACAAGGACCGGGTGCTAAAATTATTTTAGGCGCAGTGATCGTTACATTTGCCCTTGCTGGTGTCAGTAGCTATCTAGGTAGTGGTAGCACTCAATCCGCTGCAACAGTGAATGGTGTCGACATTTCAACACAAGCACTTGAAAATCAAGTTAGAAATGATCGTACTCGTTTAGAGTCTCAACAAGGTGAATCATTCGCCGCTCGTTGGGAACAACCAGAATTCCAAAATCAAGTTCGCCAACAGTCACTAAACACGTTAGTTGCTCAAAACTTGTTACAACAAATGACGGCTGACCTAGCGTTACGTATTGGTGATGACAAGATCCGTGGTTATATTTTTGCAATGCAAGAATTTCAAACTGACGGTGTTTTTAATGATGAGCGTTATATCAGCTTATTACGTCAAAATGGCATGGTTCCAGCACAATTCGTTGAACGTTTACGTAGCGACTTTGCTCAACAACAATTGACTGACGCATTAGTGAACTCTGAATTTAGTTTACCAAATGAAGTGCAGCAATTAGCGGCATTACAAAATCAGCAACGTCAATTAAGCCAACTTATCGTGCCAGTGAACAAGTTTGCTAGCGATATTACCATCACTGATGCAGAGGTAACGAGCTATTATGAAAAGAGCAAAGCTTTTTTCCAAACGCCAGAGCAAGCATCTGCTGAGTATATTCTTGTTGATATGAAGAACATCAGTGCTGATATCGAATTAGCTGCTGATGCGGCTGAGAGTTATTACAGCGAACATCAATCATCTTATGCACAAGAAGATAAGCGTAAAGTTGCGCATATCCTTATTGCATTCAATGATGATGAATCAGCGGCTGAACAGAAAGCACAAGATTTGTTAACACAAATCCAATCAGGCGCAGACTTTGCTGAGTTAGCGAAATCATCATCAGATGATACGTTCAGTGGTGAGAATGGCGGTGAATTAGATTGGTTAGAAAAAGGTATCATGGACCCTGCATTTGAAACTGCTGCATTTGCATTAGTGAACGATGGTGACGTAACCACTGAACTAGTACGCAGTGATTTTGGATTCCATATCATTAAGTTATTAGCTGTTGAACCAGGTGAAGTAAAAGCATTTGCTGACGTTAAAGCGTCAATTGAAACACGTCTTAAAAATGAGCAGGCTGTTTCTCGTTTTGATGAATTAGCAGAGCAGTTAGCTGCACAAGCCTTTGAAGTACCTGATTCATTGGATGTCGCGTCTGAAGAAACGGGGTTAGCGGTTGTTTCAACTGAACTGTTTTCTGCGAGTTCAGTACCAGCTCCATTAAATGACCCAAGAGTAACAGCAACATTATTTGATCAAGACTTTATTGCGGAATCACTAAACTCGGAAATTATTAATATTTCTGATACGCAAAGCATTGTTGTTCGTATTAACGAATACAAGCCGCAAACGACGAAAGCATTAGCAGATGTTAATGACGAAATCGTTGAACGCTTAACAGCAACAAAAGCAGAGCAAAAAGCCTTAAGCTTTATGAGTACTGTTTCAGCTAAAATTAACGCCGGTGAAAGTGTTACTGCTGAACTAGCTAATATTGATGCTAGCTTTACTGCGCCGGAATGGTTAAGCCGTTTTGATTATACTAAAGCAGATTTCAAAGTATTGAGCAAATTATTCTCAATGCCTAAACCTGCGGCAGCACAAGCAAGCGTAGCGACTGAAACATCACTTAATGGCGATGTGACACTGCTTAAATTCTCATCTGTACGTGATGCTGAAATGAATGTAGAAGAAGCCGCTCGTCTGGCTGAGACATTAAAGAACATTAATGCACAGGCTGACTATGAAATGCTAATACAAACGCTGATTAAAACCGGTGATGTGTCTTATCCTGTGGTTGCAGAATAAGAGCAGGTAAATAGTCTGTTAAAACCTACTGGAGTGACTTAGTTAGGCTTTTATTGAGATCGACGCTAAGTCATTTTATTGATTAGATCTCGGTGTGATTTTATATTGCATCGAGATTTTTTTTATTAAAAGTGATGGCCATGATTAAATATATTATCACCTTTATTATGACGATCGGGATCTTGCTTGTCGGACTGTGGTTTAATTTACCACAGGAGAACTCGCTGTTGGGTCAATGGGTGTCGACAGATGATATATATGGGCAGCCTGAGCAATTAGTCTTTACTGAATTTGGGATGTTTAAAAATGGTCGTCATGTGCCCGCCAAATTTGATATCTCACGTAAGAAAGTGACGGTGATAACGAATGTGGCAAGCACTGAGTATTTAGTTGTTAGCAAAAATATGATTAAGCAGCGCATACCACGTCAAAGGTGGCGTTTCTTTTTACGGGCGAGTGCTTTTGAAGACAGGCAACAGGCAATAAATAAGAATGAAATAAACCGTTACAATCAAGAATAATAACGATTAATCCAAAGTTATTAGTTAAATAGCATTAATAAAAGAACAATCAACAGCTGCTTTTTTTCATATTATATTGATTAGACAGTATCTGTCCGCACAATGCCGCCGTAGGATTCGAGAATAGCTGTTCAGTACGGCCCTGCTCAATACACTCTCCTTGATGCATCACGATCATTTTATCGCTGATATGCTTCACCAAGCCCATATTGTGGGTCACGATGATATACGAAATACCGATGGTTTTTTGTAGTTCCAACATTAAGTTAATCATCTGTGAGCGCAATGAGATATCCAATGTTGATAATGTATCATCTGCAATGATAATTTTTGGATCTAAAATCAGCGCCCTCGCCAACGCAATACGTTGCTTTTGTCCACTTGAAAGCATCGGTGGATAAAAAGTTGCATACTCCGGCAGTAAGCCAACTAAGCGTAACGTATCGATAATTTTCTTGGTACGTTGAGCTACCGTCATATCAGTGTTTAATTGCAGTGGTGCATCGAGAATTTGGCCAACACTGGTTCGTGGGTTGAGTGATGTTTCAGGATCTTGAAATACCATTCTGATTGAACGACAACGTAAATCGGTATTACTGTCATCAAGTTTACAACCATTAACATAAATGCTGCCTTTGGTTGGTGTTATTACACCAGCCAGTAAGCGTGCTAGCGTCGATTTACCTGAGCCTGTCTCACCAATAATGGCGAGTGTTTCAGAACGTTGTAAATTAAATGAAATATCATTTACCGCGACCACTTCCTGACGTTTAAAAAAACTAGTTGGATTGATATAAGTTTTACCTAGGTTTTCTACGCGCAGTAAAGGTTGCACACGTTTATCCGTCGTGATGTCGGTTATTTCTTCTGACATTTCTTACCTTTTAACTCATCTACATTTAATGGGAAATGACAACTAAACATATGGCCTTTTATCTTTTGCATCGGTGGCGTGACCACACAATTTTTTTGCGCATTAGGACAGCGAGGTCCCAGTCGGCAACCAATCGGTAGATGGTGTAGTAGCGGAACTTGTCCGGCTAACGTATTCAACTGTGCTTTATGCGGCACTTGATTAAAATCTGGATTAGCACGTAATAATGCGTCGGTGTAAGGGTGATGGGTATGATTAAAAACTTGGTCTCGCGTACCACTCTCAACCATCTGGCCGCAATACATCACGGTCATATTATCCGCTAACAAGCTCACTGTTTCTAAATCGTGGCTGATTAAGAGGATGGTGGTATGCGATAGTTTATTCAGTTTATCGAGTAAGCGTAAAATTTGATTCTGTGTTTTCGGTTCCATTGCTGTTGTCGGCTCATCAGCAATTAATAGCCGTGGTTTTTTGGCAATCGCCATCGCTATCATTACTTTTTGACAAAGGCCTTCAGATAGCTCAAATGGATAGCTGTTCATGACCTTCTTGTGATCTTTTACACCGACTTTGTGTAATAGGGCAATGGCCTGTTTTTTACGCCAATTAAAGCGCTGCCAAAAATGGCCAGTAAATTGATCGCACGGGATAGCTTCGGCAAGTTGATCGCCAGCTTTTTCTGATGGATCCAAATGTGCGGCAGCATCCTGAAAGATCATGCCAATTTCTTTACCCATCACTCGGCGACGTTGCACAGGGGTTAAGTTAAGTAAATCGATATCACCTAATCGTAAACGGTCTGCGCGGATCCGCCAGTTATCTTTGGCAATGCCCATAATCGCTTTTGCAACCAAGCTTTTACCTGAACCAGACTCACCCACTAGGCCACGAACTTCACCGTCACTGAGAGTTATGTTAAACCTATCCACTGCTTTCAGTACACCCTGTGGCGTTTCGATTTCAATGGTTAGATTTCTAATATCGAGTAACGCCATTAATCAACTCCCGCAATCACTGATTGTCTTAAACTTTCGCCAACGATATTAATAATAAAAATAGTCACTAAAATGGCTAAGCCAGGTAGAACAACAGTCCAAGGAGCAATAAATACCAAGTCGGTTGCACCGGACAACATAGTGCCCCATTCAGAAAGAGGACGCTGTGCACCTAAGCCTAAAAATCCTAACGCACTAATATCAATTATAGCTGACGAGATCGCGCGTGTAAGTAAGTTAACGAGTGTTTCAATAATGTTCGGAAACACACCATAACGGATAATCCGGTAATTATTAGCTCCATCGAGTTTTAGCGCAATAATGTATTCTTTTTGCAGCTCTTGGTAAACCGATAAGTATACACCGCGAATAAATTGTGGGATGGACGCTAATAGGATCGCCAGTAAACTATGGTCTAGACCTGGGCCAAGGATAGAGATAATAATAATCGCTAATAACAGTGATGGGATTGATAATGCCGTATCCATAATATGGTGCAAGGTACTCGACAGCAAACCACGGCTAACGGCAGCAGAAATACCAATTGTCGTGCCGATAATGAGGGCGATAACACTGACGAGCACGGCGTTACCAAAGGTAAGGCGCAAACCATATAATAAACGCGAAAGTACATCTCTGCCCAAATCATCGGTACCAAAAAAGTAATCGACAGTACCTTGATCATCCCATGATGGTGGTTGCAATAGTAAGTGAGCTTGTCTTAAATCAGGTTCATGAGGCGCAAGCAAAGGTCCAAATACTAATAAGAAAAACAAGAAGCCAAGCGCCCATAATGCAGCCATGGCGATTTGTTGTGATGAATAATGCTTCCAGGTTTGCTCGGCAGGAGAAAGAATATGTTCATCCGCAAAGATATTAATGTTGGGCATAAAGTTCTTTCCTGCGAATTGGATGAATGACGACCGTGAGTATTTCAGTTAATACATTGGCAGTCACCACGAAAATAGCCACCGTTAACATACCCCCTTGGATCGCCGCATGATCTTGTTGATAAATACTGTTGATTAACCAACGACCAATGCCTGGCCATGAGAATACTGCTTCGGTGACCATTGCTGTTGTTAATACTGTACCAAATTGCAAACCCAGATGTGGGATCATGTTGGGAATAGCGTTACGCAGCACATGGCGCATGATAATTTCAGTTTTGCTTAAGCCTTTACTTGCCGCGGCTTTAATGTATTTTTGCTTCATTACATCACTGACGTGATTACGCATTTGGCGAATAACTTCGGTGGTGGGTACGGTCGCTAATACAATCGTAGGTAGCACCAAGTGTTTAAGCGCATCATAAAATGCGTCTTGGTTATGTGGACTATCAGAAATAAGGGTATCAATAAGCATAAAACCAGTCACGGAATCAATTTCATAAAGTAAGTTCAATCGACCGGTTACAGGCAGCCAGTTCCAATTCAGCGCAAAGTACATCATCACTAATGACGCTAACCAAAACACTGGTATCGAAAAGATAAACAGCGAGATACCCATGATGGTACTGTCCAGTGAGCTACCTCGTTGCATACCTGCAATCGTACCTATGGGTACTCCAATCACTATCGACAGAATAAAGGCACTGAAACAGAGTTCTAAGGTGGCGGGAAATACGACTAATATCTCATCCATCACTGGTTGACCTGTGCCACTAGTAATCCCTAAATCACCTTGCGCTATCGCCATCAGATAATCTAAATAATTACTGAGTAAACTGCCATCCAAAGCTAAATCACCAGTTACTCGGCTACGTAGAAAAAAACCAATCACGGTGAGAGCCGTAATAGTAATGACCAGTAGATTAATACGTCTGATTATATAAAAAAACATGAGTTATTGCCGTGCTGTATTAATGAAATTGATACCACCGAAAGCAGTTGTTTCAACGCCTGTTAAGCCACTAGTATAAGCATGTAAGCGTAACGAGTGTGCCAGTGGAATAAGTGGTAATTCTTGCTGAATAATTTCTTGAGCCCGGTAGTAGAGGGTGACTCGGTCAATATATTCCGTTTCAGTCACTGCTTGATTGATTAAATCGTCAAACTCGGAATTACACCAGCGGGTATAATTAGAGCCAGTATTAATCGCGTTACAACTGAGTTGAAAACGAAAGAAGTTATCTGGATCGTTATTATCTGCAGCCCAACCGAGCAAGAAGCTATCATAATCTGCTTGTTGTAGTTTCTTTTCCATGAGTTGCCACTCATATTTTATAATTCTTACTTCGATACCAATTTGTGCTAGCTCAGCTTGGATAAGCTCTGCCATTTTGACTGCATCAGGGTTGTAAACTTGCGATGATTTTAACGCCATAATATCCATACTAAAACCGTTGGGATAACCAGCTTCGGTCAATAACTGACGTGCGTAGGCAAGGTTATATTTGTAGCTTTTAAGATAAGGATTATAGGCCCAAGAGACGGGGGGCAAAATAGATTTAGCGTTAACACCAGTATTGTAATAAACCGCTTGTAACAAGGTATCTTGATTAATGGTATGGGCTAATGCACGGCGTATTTTAGGATTGTTAAACGGAGCCTTTTTAGTATTGAAAGCCCAATAAGCCACGTTTAGTCCCGTTTCTACCGAAATCTTAACGCGGTCATGTGCACTGATCATCGCGACTTGGCTGGCGGCAGGATAGGCCATGATATCGCATTCTTGGGTTAATAATTTTGCTAAGCGT
This sequence comes from Moritella sp., assembly GCF_033791185.1. Taxonomy (GTDB): domain Bacteria; phylum Pseudomonadota; class Gammaproteobacteria; order Enterobacterales; family Moritellaceae; genus Moritella. Next base: position 41,773 of record NZ_JASJHF010000014.1, read on the forward strand.
GATGATGCGTTAGGAGTGATATCAAAAATTAATTGTTCAATTTTGGCATTGTCGCCCCAATAATCATCGTGTCTTTGATAGCGAATAAAATTATTCGCGCGGTATTCTTTGAATTTAAATGGCCCAGTCCCAATCGGTAGATTATCCATATCACTTTGCTGGTTTATCGCGATTAATGCATCACCATATTCAGCAGATAATATGACGCTGAAATCACTGGCTAAATTAGCAATAAATGAAGAGTCAGGTAACACAAGTTTAAACTCAATGGTGTAATCATCAATTTTTACTAACGATTTAATCTGTTGGTCTAGCTCGATGCCTTCGAAAAACGGATAACCAATGTTCGAGACCGCATGATAAGGATGGTTTTTATTTAAAATTCGTCCGAAACTAAACAACACATCATCAGCATTAAAGGTACGTGTTGGCGTAAAGTAATCGGTTTGATGAAAACGCACGTTCTCACGCAAGAAGAAGCGATAAGAAAGGCGGTCTTCAGAAACTTCCCAATCAATCGCCAATCCAGCTTTGAATTGCTGGGTATTTGGATCGATAAATAGCAAGCGATCGTAGAGCTGGCTGGTCGTCGCATCGAGTGTCACATTAGATGTAGCCATCTGAGGATTGAAGGAGTTAGGACTACCTTCAGTGCAATAAGACAAGCCGTTTTGTTTTATTTGGGGTTGCTCATCACATGCCGTTAATAGCAAGACAACGGTTAGTGGCAGTATATATTTAATCAAATTTCGAATATGCATATTGTTTTATCACGATTACTCACCTTGCTAATTTATCATTAAGGTAATGTTCAACCAAGTTAATCCGTGTCTTTTACACCATAATAGTTAAATTTATTGCAATATGATGTAAAAAATCGAATCGTATCAGTTAGTTTTTAACTGTGTTGTGCCTTATTTAGCAGCATTATTAAGTTATTCATTTAAATCGAGTATGCGGATTATATTAATATTAATGGATACATTTTTATTGGCGCTAGGGCTCAAGTTTACATGCTATTATAAGCACATAGTACTTTATGGTGGTTACAGTGATGCGTTTGGAATTAGTTTGTGAAGATAGAGTTGGTATTAGTCGAGAGATCCTTGACTGTTTTTTAGCGCGTGATATTAATTTATCTGCTATCGAGATCCAGCAACCTGACCGGGTATTTATTAAATCACCGAACCTAGAATTTTCTGATTTACAGGCATTGATGGCAAGCCTCCGCCGTATTAGCGGTGTATGCGATGTGAAAACAGTCGGTTATTTACCTTCTGAGCTCGAACACCAAGAAATTCAAACCTTGATGACTAATTTACCCGACATCGTATTCTCGGTCGATGTGAAGGGCTTAGTGTCTTTGGTTAATACCCCTGCATTGACCGCGCTGGGACTTTCAGAGTCACAAGTGAAAGGGCATTGCATTAGTCATTTTGTGAAAGGTTTTTCCATTACTAAGTGGCTAGAATCAGATGAAGTTTGCGCGCAAACACAAAAGCTGACGTTATTGGATGAAGACTTTTTGGGGGATATCTTACCGTTGAGCATTAGCAGTGATGTTAATCAAGTCGCGTTATCAAAAACCGCCACTACCGTGAGGCCTGATGAACTTGTTGGTGCGGTTATCATTCTAAAATCAGTCGATCGTATTGGTAAACAATTTAATTTTTTACGCACCTTTCAGTTTGCCGCATTTGATGAAATTCACGCTAAAAGCGATAAAATGAATGCGCTCATTCATACCGCTAAAAAACTCGCGATGTTAGACGCACCATTAATGATCTTAGGTGAAACGGGCGCAGGTAAAGAACTTATAGCCAAGGCCTGTCATCAAGCCAGTGGGCGCTCACAAAATCAATTTTTAGCACTCAATTGTGCTGCCGTTCCTGATGCAGTTGCCGAATCTGAATTGTTTGGCGTCGTGACAGATGATGGTGAAACCAAACGTGGTATTTTTGAACTGGCTAATGAAGGTTCGGTATTGCTGGATGAGATTGGTGATATGTCGCCGTACTTGCAAACCAAGTTTTTACGTTTGCTCGAAACTGGTTGTTTTCGCCGCGTCGGTGATGAGCAAGAAGTGCGTGTTGATGTGCGTATTTTTTGCACCACCCAAAACGATTTACCTAAGCTTATCAGTGACGGAAAATTCCGCCAAGATTTATATTATCGTTTAAATGTGTTATCGATGACGGTGCCTGCGCTACGTGAACGTAAAGAAGACATTATTCCGCTTTGCAATTCTTTTTGCACAGTGTTTAGCCATGAATTGCAACGTACTAAGCCACAGTTAAGCCGTAATGTATTAGAGTTATTACAATCTTATCCGTGGCCGGGGAATGTGCGCGAATTACGTAATGTGTTATATCACGCGTTAACCTTGTTAGAAGGTGACACCCTAAATTTGTGTGATTTAAACTTACCGAAAGCCAAGAGTGAAGCCTATGATGAAGCCTTGTTTGATGGCTCATTGGATGAAGCCTGTAAGCGTTTTGAAAAACTATTATTACAACGCTTATATCCGTCTTACCCAAGTACACGTCAATTGGCAAAACGCTTAGGAGTATCACATACTGCGATTGCGAATAAATTACGTGATTATCAAATTACTAAAAAATAGCATTATCAACCACCAATCTGTTTATAGACTAAAATGGTTAAGGCTCGCATCGTCTTATGCGAGCTATTTTTGGACGGAGTCAGCTCGATGAACGTTTTATCCACCTTGTTTTACACTATCGTATTTAGTATAGGGACCTATGCTATGACTGCATCTGCCGTACAGGCTGAATTATATCCTTTTCAAGCTAAGTATTCGGTCTATTACAAAGACGTAAAATTCGGTAATAGTGAACGTTTATTACGCCGTTTAAATAATTATGATTATAAATTAACAAGTACTGCTTCGGTATTGTTAGGGTCGGGCAGTTATGAAAATAACTCCTGGTTTAAATTACACAATGGTTTATTAACCGCGCAACGTTACAAACATGAAACTACCGTGGTTGGTTTTAGCTCGGTATCATCGGGTATTTTTGATGATGAAGGCAATATCGTCATGGATTACGATGACAATCAAGTGCAAGTGAAATTACAATCCCATGTGATGGATGTTGGCGCAATGACTATTCTGTTGCAAAATGACCTTAAGCTTGGCAAACAAGCATTCAATTACCAATGGGTATTTGAAGAGAAGGTCGAAGCCATTGAGTTCGAGTTATTACAAGAAGAAACCATTAATACGATCTTTGGCGAAATGCAAGCCGTGAAGCTTAAGCAAGTAACCAAGAAAAATCGTATTTCTTATTTCTGGTTTGTACCGAAATTGGATTATCAACTAGCGAAAATTGAAGTCTATAAAAAAGGCAAACGTTGGGCTTATTTAAAATTATCTGACTTGTCTTTCCAATAATCTTACCTGCCTGTTTACCCCGACTAGGCTTCCCGTTACACTGCTGATATTCACTTGTAATCAGAACGATATGAAATGACAAAGCCAATCATGATAATGGGCTGCACGAGCGACGCGGGTAAAAGTTTCGTGGTTGCTGGTTTGTGCCGTATGTTTGCCAACCGAGGAGTGAGTGTCGCTCCCTTTAAAGCGCAAAATATGAGTAATAACGCTGCCGTTACCGCTCAAGGTAAAGAGATTGGCCGCGCCCAATACTTACAAGCCATTGCTGCTAAAGTTATCCCTGACGTACGTATGAATCCAGTCTTACTTAAACCTAGTGCTGATACCCAAAGCCAGCTCATTTTAAACGGTAAACCAGCCCCTGAATTGAGTAATATCCCTTGGATGGAGCGTAAAGAATACCTCTTTAATCATGTTGAGAAAGCCCTTGTTGATCTGCAACAAGACTACCAACAAATTATCATTGAAGGCGCGGGCAGCCCGGCAGAAGTTAACTTACGCGCCAGTGATATCGTCAATATGAGTGTTGCATTGGCCTGTAATGCCGATGTTTATTTGGTTGCTGATATTGATAAAGGCGGGGCATTTGCGCATTTACTTGGCACTTTTATGTGTCTTGCCGAAGCTGAGCAGAAACTGATTAAAGGCTTTGTATTAAATAAATTCCGCGGTGACCCGCTATTGCTAGGTAATGCAATGGACTGGTTAGAAGCCAAAACAGGCGTACCAACGGTGGCCAATATCCATTACTTTCCGCATCAGTTACCGGAAGAGGATACCTTACATCATCGTGCGGCCTATAAAAGTGACCATATTAATATAGCCTTAATCGCCTACCCGTATGCCGCCAACATGGATGAATTTGATAATCTGATCCATCAAGATAATGTCAGTGTTGTGCCACTACGTGATGGTCAATCATTAACTGATTTTGACGCCATAATATTACCTGGCAGCAAAAATACTGCAGCGAGCTTATTACATTTACGTGAATCAGGATTAGCCAACGAGATCTATAAAGCGGCGCAACGTGGTCAACCAATCTTCGGTATTTGTGGCGGTATGCAGCTGTTGGGTGAACAGATCCTTGATCCGCACTATATTGAAGCTGGTGATGAACAAGGTTTAGGGCTACTGCCTATTATCACTGAACATGCGCAAACCAAAACCACAGTGCAACGTAATATTAACTGGCAAGGCTTTAAATTATCCGGTTATGAAATTCATCATGGTAAAACTACGATCAGTGATGCTAGCCAATCAACAGGCTGTAAAGGCTTTATCGAAGCGGATTTAGGTTGGCAGAAAGGTAATGTTTATGGCTGTTATTTACACGGTTTGTTTGATAACAAAGGCTTTATTAATCAGTTTTTAGCTAATTTAGGCTGGATAGGTGAAGCCGATGATCATGCTGTGAGTCTAGATGCTGAATTAAATCGGGTTGGTGATATGTTCGAGAAATTGAATTGGTTGTAGGGCGTATAGCTTAGCTATCGGTAATAAAATAACAATAGAATGGCAAAGTAAATAAAGCAGGTAAACGCTGTTACCTGCTTAATATAGTGGTGTATATGCGCTGCTAGAAATAATATTCGGCTATGGCGCTAGGCGATCAACACGCCAATCATCCCCATCTTTCACATAACTAAAGCGATCATGTAAGCGATCGGCTTTACCTTGCCAAAATTCAATACTACTTGGCTTCACTACATAGCCGCCCCAAAATTCAGGTAATGGTACTTCTTTATCGGCAAATTTATCGGTGAACTGTTTAACTTGTTGTTCAAGGACTTTGCGTGAACTGATCACTGTACTTTGTGGTGATGCCCATGCGCCGATTCGGCTACCACGTCCGCGAGACTGGAAGTAAGCATTAGAATCTTCAGCTGAGATCTTTTCGACCACACCTTGAATTCGCACTTGACGCTGTAAAATATTCCAATGGAATGTTAACGCGACATGTGGGTTATGAGCGAGCTCTTGGCCTTTTCTACTGTCGTAATTGGTAAAGAAAACAAAGCCTTCTTTGGTCAATTCTTTGAGTAGTACAACACGGCAAGAAGGATCACCATTAGCATCCACAGTAGACACTGTCATGGATTCAGGCAATATGATGCCGCAGTCTTGCGCCGCTTTGAACCAGTTTTGGAACTGTTCAAATGGGTCAACACTGGGATCGAGATCGGGCAAGTCGATTAATACGCCTTGCCCTAGGGTAAATATACAACGAATTTTATTTAATAAAGACATAGTTAAGCCTTATGCATATAGACCCAAGTTTTCTTTAGCGTACTGTTCAAATTCAGAACAACCACCAAGGTGTTTTTGATCGATGAAAATTTGTGGAACAGTATTTACTGGTACACCGGCTGATTTTTCTAGGTCTGCTTTGCTGATACCTTCTGCAAGCATATCGATGTAGTTGTAATCGAAATCTTCATTATCAGCTTTTAATGTTTCTGCAATTTGTTTTGCACGTACACAGTAAGGGCAACCAGGACGACCAAAGATAACTGTAAACATAATATTAAATACTCCGGGAAAATAAAATTGGTTTAGCACGCTATGTGTACTTTCGTTACAAGTATTAGTGGCTAGTGAGTGACTTCACTCTTAATGCTTACATAATATGTTTTTCTGAAATAAAATGAAATTGTTTATTGAATAATAATTGATAGGAATTAGCTATTGATGACGAATTTAACATTATCAGTATAACTTCTGTTAAGAAATGTAAATTTTTCGCACCGAGTTCGAATAATTGCAGAGATAAATAGCAATCAGGATTGTAATCAGTGATAATTATCTATTAATTTTTATAAATCAGCTTGAAACGACATATGAAATCATTAGAGTTTTATCAATCTACGATTACCAACTTAAAGCAACTGCCGATGTCGGCAGAGCATATTGATGTTTTACTTTCTGCGCATGATTTTAAAACAAAAATATTAGACTTAATTGCTTCATCTTCGAAACGCATTTATATTTCGACTTTATATCTCCAAGATGATGATGCGGGTAAAGAGATCCTTAACGCGCTTTACCAAGCCCGAGTGAATAACCCAGGATTAGTAATTAAAGTGTTCGTTGATTTTCATCGAGCACAACGTGGTCTCATTGGCCAAAAAGAACATGGCGGTAATGCCGACCTCTACAAAGAGATGCGCAAAAATCTGGGCGATAAGGTGACTATCCTTGGAGTGCCAGTGAAAGGTAAAGAAGTATTGGGTGTATTACACCTGAAAGGCTTTATCTTTGATGATACCGTGCTTTATAGTGGTGCGAGTATTAATGATATCTATCTACATCTAGGGGATAAATACCGTTGTGATCGTTATCATGTACTTTATAACTCTGCTTTAGCAGATAGCATGGTCGCTTATTTAGAAGATTACTTTGTTAGTCAAAGCGCGGTAACACGACTTGATGATGATATGATCCCGTCAAGTAAAGCGATAAAACAAGATATACGTCAGTTTAAACAAACGCTACGCAGTGCCCAATATCATTACATCAACACGCTACCAGAAAGTAACGAAGTAGGTATCACACCTATTTCAGGTTTTGGTCGTCACGGTAATAAATTAAATCAAACTATCACCAACTTATTACGTTCGGTCGAAAGTGAAATTACGATCTTCACTCCGTATTTTAATTTGCCGCTATCCATCGCCAAAGATATTAAGCGCCTATTAAAACGTAATGTGAAAGTGACGTTGGTCATCGGTGATAAAACTGCGAACGACTTCTACATTCCACCGTCAGAACCGTTTAAAGTGATATCTGCGTTGCCGTATATCTATGAAAGCTATCTGTATAAGTTTGTGAAAAGCTGCCAGCCTTTCATCGACCAAGGTCTGCTTAATGTGAGATTATGGAAAGATGAAGGTAATAGCTTCCACCTTAAAGGTATATGTTGTGATTTTAAGTATCACCTATTAACAGGTAATAACTTAAATCCACGTGCATGGGGTTTAGATTTAGAGAATGGTATTTTGATCCATGATACTAAACAGTTATTAAAAGAGTCCCTGCAAGCTGAGCAAGAGCATGTGTTGAAAAATACCCGTCGTATTGAACACCTTTCTGATTTAGAAAGCATGACGGACTATCCTGCTCCAGTACAGAAGTTTATGCGCCGTATTAAAACCACGCGCTTGGATATGTTACTCAAACGTATCTTATAATATAGCGATTGTTAAACGCATAAATTATGCTAATAAAGGCTTGTTACTGTTTCGGTAACAAGCCTTTGTCGTTTTAATGACCAGACACTTAGTGTGATTCGAATGAAATGAGGATGTAAATTAGTTTCATTCTTAGTAAATACTATTGCTCTGGTCTAGCTTGCTGATTATACTCTGATTAACTATCAAACAATTATACTGGCTGTGATTTCATGTTCGGATTATTAAAACGATTTTTTTCTGACTCAGATATTAAACCTGTGGACAACACTCCAAGCGTTGAACCGGTGCATTATAATGGCTATCTTATCTTTGTAATGCCACAGGAAGAAGCCGGTCAATACCGCGTAGCGGGTTTAATTGAAAAGCCGGTTGTCGGCGATGTAGACGCTGAGAATTTAAAACACCAATTTATTCGTTCTGATGTTTGCATGAGCAAGCCGCAAGCTGAACAGATCACCTTACAAAAATGCAAGTTATTCATCGATCAAGTTGGCGATAACATGTTTAAGTGATCGATTAATTTTGACTAATTAACGCTGGAGTTCACTATGTTTTTTGCAAAAAATAAGCTAACCATGGTCAGCAAATCGGATGCACTGCCGGATAACCCAACGGCAATACCTGTTGATGCGTTACATTATGTATCTGGAACCAATATGGTGCCGCCTTTTGTTGCCCAATATCACGTATGCTATTTCGCAATGGGCTGTTTTTGGGGCGCGGAGCGATTATTTTGGTCGGTACCCGGTGTTGTGACTACAGCGGTCGGTTACCAAGGTGGTTATACTGTCAATCCAAGTTATCAGCAAGTATGCACAGGTCAAACAGGGCACACGGAAGCTGTGTTAGTGGTTTTCGATCCAGAAGTGATTAGTTATGCAGAATTATTGATCTTGTTTTGGGAAAATCATCAGCCGACCCAAGGCATGCGCCAAGGTAATGATCAGGGTACACAATACCGTTCAGCACTGTATTGCACTTCGCAGCAACAATTGTCTGAAGCCAAAGCTTCTGCAGCCTATTATCAACAAGCGCTGACTGATGCTGGTAGTACTGAGATGATCACCACTGAGGTTGATCTGGCTGGCCCCTTTTATTATGCCGAAGCCGATCATCAGCAATATTTGGCGAAAAACCCCCAAGGTTATTGCGGCTTAGGTGGCAGCGGTATTTGTTACCCGAGTAATTAAAGATGATCGCAAGAGATAGACGAATTTTATTTATACTTGTGTTCACAGTGCTGGCTTTTATGTGGCAAAGTGCGTTAATTGCACCACTTAAAATTCTAGTGGTGTTCTTACATGAGCTTAGCCATGCACTGGCGACTTGGTTAACTGGCGGTAAGGTTGTGGAGTTTGTGGTCTCGGCTTATCAAAGTGGTCATGTTCGCTCTGTGGGTGGCTCACGGTTTATTATTCTGAGTGCGGGTTATTTGGGGTCATTACTGTTTGGGCTGTTATTTTATGCCGCCAGTAGTCGCCGCAAGACCACCGATATTAGCTTAGCGTTATTAGCTATTACCATGTTGTTGGTTGCGATACTCTTTGGTGGCACCTTATATACTATTGGTTTTGCGGGCGTTATTGCTGCGCTGATCATGGTGTTATTAAAGTATGCCAGTGCGGCGATTAAGCAAACCGTGCTGTTAGCGTTTGCCAGTGCCAGCATGATTTATGTGCCGTTAGATATTTGGCAAGATACCATCGTGCATAGTGGCTCATTATCTGATGCCCGTATGTTAGCCAATGAAATGGGTGGTGCGACCTTTATGTGGGGCGGTCTGTGGTTTGCAGCTAGTTTGTATTTTATTTATTTAACCTTACGAAAATCCTGATCTAAGCTTGCCGTTAGTATATTGATATGAATATTGGCATTATCAGTGAGTTCAATATCGCTGATAATGCTTAAATCAAACGCTTTACCGTGCTCTTTATTAGCCACTTCATAACAACCTGAATACACATTTAATGGCTGGCAAGACTCAAACACATTATCACGTAACAGTTTTGCTATCGGTTGCTTAATCGCTTTTGCTAACGCTTCTTTTAATGTCCAAATACGATACCAGGCCATAGCATGGACTGCTTTGGCGATCTCCTCAGCGTTTGTGCTATCTTCAACGTCATCTTCAATTTGAGCCAGACAGGCTTGTAACTCTTGTGCATGGTAGTAATGCTTAGCGACTTTGGCGAGAGAGCGTTTGGTCGAGATCCATTCTAAATCAACCCCCAGTTTAATGGCTGGTATTGTTGCTTGGTTTGTCGTCGACATATTTTTTGTGGACACCAGCGCAATGAGCACTTGACCATGCGAGTGGGAAATACAGCAACGTAGGGAGATAATCTCGTCATGATGGTAGACATTCAAACAGGTATCTTTGTCATCAAACAGCACACACAATGCGTCAAAATCATAGCCTAAATGCTCGCTCGCATAGGTCTTAATGATAAAGCGGCTAGCGAGATACTCTTGTTTGGCTTGCAGTTGCTTACGCTTAGCGAATATAACTTGTTCATGGGGGTGTAAATACTGCTTAGCCAGTGCGGTGATCTGTTCGCTCTCTATGGTATTGCTGTTAAATAAATACGCATCAATGGCCCCAGTACGACTATCACTAGCAGCGTTGCTCGGAAAGTCGGCATGCGAAGTAAAGGTTAAGCGTTGGCTAAAGAATACTGCTGTGTCTGGCATTAATGATGAGACCGTTATAGTGCTGTGGACTGAAAGTATAACAATCTCTTGCTATTACTTCAGTAAACGGCGTAATTTTTTTTGTTGTAGCACGAACCATTCCGGTGTTGTGGTGGTGATTCCTTCTGGCTTCAGCTTCGGGTGAGATACCATGATTTTATTAATGGTTAATTCTTGCTGTTGCTCGACATCAATAAATAATATGGTTTTGCCATTTTCGAGGTATTGTTTGAATGCTTTGCTATTAATGTTGGGCAGTTGAATACCAATATGATCACCTTCCCAAGTACAAAAAACCAGTACCATTAAAGCGAACATGATAATCGGCATGCCGCCCAGAGGGCCATTATACCAGCCTTGAATATAAGTCAGTAACAAGATACTGATGGCGAACACAATGCCAATGACACTACCGATATCACCGGGCTTAATTAAACCTTTCTTAAGTGAGTTATCCACTTCATATAAATGGTGCTTACCTAGGGATTGATCATTATTGCTTAAGGTATGGATCTGGCTTTTATCTATGCCATAGGATTGCAATTCATGTTCGATAATTTCCAGTTCATCAACCGAATCGACGATATAGTAATGCCTTAACATGTTAACCACCTTTACAGCTCAATGGTATGAGAATAGTTTTAGCGCACAGCTTTATTATAGTAGAAAATGCTATAGCAGAAGAAACTTATAGCCTAATGAGGCCATCAATAACATCAGCGATACTGATAATGTTTTACGTACAAAAGCGGGACCAAACTTCATTGCTGACGCACTGCCTAAATGATTGCCCATCAGATTCATGAAAACTAACGGGATCGCTAACATATACAGTAATTTTCCTGCCAGCATAAACGCAATCAGTGCACCAATATTCGACGAGAAGTTAAATAACTTTGATGTTGCAGATGCCGAGACTAAATCAAATTTTAATAAGTAGTGCAGCACTAATATCAAGAAACTGCCCGTACCAGGTCCAAAAAAACCATCGTAAAAACCAATCGAGAATACCGCTAATGGTACGCCAAAATAGATAACCTTGGTATTAATAGTCTGTTCACTGTGATGATTATCCTGCTTGGGTATAAAGGAGATGACAATACCTATGGGTAGCATCGCGAGGATTATTTTACCGACAGTATCAGGATCAAAGTAGAGGATCGCTTCTGCGCCCAAGTAAGCGCCAACTAATCCTGCGGGGATCCCTGATGCGGCAGCTGTCCAGATCACCTTTTTATTTTTAACGAAGTTACGGATCGCCGCAATGGTACCAAGCGTACTTACTATCTTCTCTTGCCCTAGTGCGACTTGTGGTGGCAGTCCCGCCAAGATGAACGACGGCACCAATATTAGGCCGCCACCGCCTGCAATGCTATCAATAAAGCCTGCCGCGAAAGCCGCTGTCATTAATGCTAGCAGTATCCATAACGTAATATCCGATCCAAAAATGTCCATCGTTATTATTTCCTCGGGGTAAGTAATTTGGCCATTTTGATGATCTTTATTTGATCTTTATTTGATCTTAACTGGATCAGGGATGGCGAATTGTGATGACATATGTCAATTTATACGGTATTGCATTACCATGAGGTATGTCAATTATATTTGTACAATTAATTAACAAATATAATTGTACAAATAGACAGATGTAATGGATCTAGCTCTGTATGTTTTATTCCAGCAAGGTAAACTAAGGGCAATTAAGATTATGTTTTTGCAGTGTTCATTAGAGGCAAGTGAATGAGTGATATTAAGTTTCGACAGATCGCCGAAACCATTGAAGCTAGAATTAATACCGGTGTGTATCCAGCTAATACCAAATTACCGCCACATCGGGTGCTCGCTGATGAGCTTGAAACTACCCCTACAACGGTGTCCAAAGCCTATAAATTATTAGCAGAGAAAAACAAAGTTGAATCCTTTGTTGGTCGCGGCACGTTTGTCTGTGGTGGTGCTGAATTGGAAACCGTGATCCAAGCGCCAGACGATAACGCCGATTATAACTTTTCAATTTTACAGCCTTGCTTAAAACACAATATCTTACCGTTGCAGGCCGCCTTTCAACAAACCTATGCGACATTGCCGAGTGAGTTATTGGGTTATATCGAACACTCTGGGCATTTATCCCACCGACAAGCGGGGATGAAGTGGGCGGCGGAATTTGGTTTATCGGTATTGGATCCTGACGATATACTACTTGCCAGTGGCGCGCAGAATGCACTGGCAATATTGATCCAGACCTATACCAAACCGGGCGATTGCATTGCTGTCGAAGCCTTTACGTATCCTGGTATTCTTTCTATCGCTAATTTACTCGGTCGCCGTGTTGTTGAAGTAGCGATGGATAGCGAAGGCATGTGCCCGACTGCACTGAAAGATACTATGCTTAGCGATAAGCCAAAAGTGGTTGTCATTGTGCCGTCACATCAAAATCCAACGGGTGTAACTATGCCGCAAGGGCGTAGAGAAAGCATTGCTAAGGTGATTGCAGCGGGTAACATCTGGCTATTAGAAGATGATATTTATGGCTTTTTAAATCCAAGCGTCATTCCTGCTATCAGTAACTATATACCGGAAAAAAGCTTTCATATTACCAGTCTGTCGAAAGCGATTAGTCCGGCGTTACGCTGTGCATTTATTAAAGCGCCAAAAAGTGAGATCCGTAAGGTCGGGGCATGTATTCGTACCTCTATCTGGCTAGCTTCACCGCTTAATTTTGCGGTGGCAACCCAATTGATTAATTCGGGGGCGGCGTTTTCTATGGCGAATAAACAAAAACAATTGGCTGCACAGCGACAAGCGTTTGTAGCAGAGTTGCTTGGCTTCTTAGCGTGTTCGAGTCAACCGACAAGTTATCATATTTGGGTTAAGTTACCGAAAAATTGGCGACAAGAGCATTTTGTGATGGAAGCTAAAAATCAGCAGTTATTGGTGAGCAGTGGTGGTTATTTCTCGCAACAGAGTGATAAAAGTAACCATATCCGTTTATCGTTAATGGCTATTGATGACGAGCAGCGTTTTCAACAAGGTGTTGTATCGCTAGCTAATTTACTCCAAGATGGGCAAGGTTCACACTTCCTGTTTTAATTATTTTGACAGGTTAGTATGTCGACCCATAATACGGCATTAGACTAAGGAGAGTTTATGTTGAAAAATACAATAACGGGCATGCTTATTTTAAGTTGTTCTGGCTGTGTTTTATTAGAAAAGAAAGATCCGCTACCACCAGTCATTGATCCCGCGGATGCAGAAGTTCCGGTATTACTATCAACGCCAACATCGGCAGCTGAATGTGCAGGTGATATGGAGCTACCTGTCGAGTTTAGTCGTAAATTTACCGCGGTATCAGACCCCGAACTATTGGCGCAATCTATCGGTGAAGCCAATGAAGGCAAACTCTGTCAGGGTCAAGTCTATGTCGCTAAACAGAACACCCAAATAATGCTGTTTCGAGCTTGGAATGATACCAACCCTGGCAGTGAGTTTGGGGATTGGTGGGCACTAAAAAGCCCGCGTGGACAAATAGCCCAATATCGTCGCGACTATCAAATATGTTACCAATGGTCACCATTAGATAAAATGACGTTGTGTAGTTTAAAAGCAGGCGCGAAAGTGGTGATTGGTACAGGGCAAAGTGCCACGTGCTCATCCTATCTTGCTTATCCAAGCTCAGCTAAGAAACAAGTCTATGTAGCGAATGCCGAAGCCAATCTGTTTGATTGTAATAGCTACAATGCTGAATTTAACTGGACGCCTATTATTAGTAATTAATCAGCCTAATGTTATTGCTCGCAAATATTGGGCATCGTATTAAGCATCAATAGTAGCCATAAACGATAGAGTGGAAAGGTATGAAATATTATCAACGTGGGGTGTTATTTGCCGCTACTGTCCTTTTCTCTAGCGTGAGTTTTGCTGCCGATAACGTCATTGTGCGTTATCAGCAGACCCATGATACGCAGTTACAATCTATCGCCAAAAAGTTGCAGTCAGATAGCAGTATCCAAGATGCGATTAATTTGATGAATACAGAGTTTATCTTTCCGCAGCCGTTAACGATTGTCTTTGGTAGTGATGATGTGAATTATGCGTACTTGTTAGAAGACACCGGCTTTTCCGTTGAACGTGGAGATTTTTGTATCAGTGAGTATGACACGATCGCGAATAATTGGCTGACAGTATTAGCCCCTTATATGGTATCCGCTACCAAGGGTGATACAGGCGTAAATATAGAAAATGCACCCACTGAATAAATAACACTCCCGATCATAAAAAGTTAAATCACACCAAATTACGTTACTATTCTCCCTGTAAATACCGCTCACACTTACGCCATTATTTTAATAATATTTATCGTTATTTTTATACTGTTTAAATTTCATACAGTTATATTTATCGCTTGTCTTTGTATAGTTATGTTATAACATAACAATATGTGAAATGTTATATTATAACAATTAAGGAAGATAAACAGTGAAGAAGAAATTGGTTTCCCTCGCAATCAGTAGCATTTTGGCATCACCAGCTTTCGCTAATACATTGTCAAACCCACAAATCGGTGTGGTGCTTGATGGCTATTATCAAAATGGTGAGCGTAATAACTCAGAGCGTAGCGAAGGATTTGGCCTCGGCCACACCGAAATTAGCATGTCCGCGAATATTGACGACAAGTTCCACGGTGTATTAACGACAGTGTTAGAAACGCATGGTGATGAAACGGAATTGCTACTAGAAGAAGCATTCATTCAAACATTAACGATGCCATATGGCTTTAATATCCGCGGTGGTCGTTTCCTGTCTGACTTCGGTTACATGAACAATCAGCATATGCATTCAGACAGCTTCGTTGAGCGACCTGTTGCTTATCGTACTTTCTTAGGCTCTCATTATTACGATGATGGTTTACGTGCCAACCTCGTATTGCCTACTGACATGTATGTAAAACTAGGCGTTGAAGCGTTAAGTGGTAGCAAGATGTCTGCTGTGGATGATAGCACCGCCGTCGGTGTATATACCACGACATTAAAGATTGGTGATGACTTCTCTGAATCATCGAGTTGGCAGTTTGGTTTAAGTTACTTACGTAATGAAAATGGTAAAGTGACGAGTTTTGAAGAGCACAGTCATGATGAACACGGTCATGACCACAGCCACGCTTCCGCTGTGACTGGCGCGAATTTATACGGCGCTGACTTTATCTGGAAATGGGCGCCTAATGGCAATTATAAATACAGCAATTTCACCTTATCTGCAGAGTACATGCTGTTAGATGACATTTTGGATAGCAAATTCAAAGGGGAGAAAGATGCCCCGGATACGCTAGCGGCTTATTACGTATCAGGAGTATATCGCTTCACACCAAGCTGGTCTGCGGGTATGCGCTACAGTGATGCTGAAAGTTACGACGGTCATGCTCATGGAACCCACGTACACTTAACCTCTTTGAGTGATAGCGAGATCGAAGCTATGGTGGCTTGGGATTCTTCTCACTTTGGCACTGTACGTGCGCAATATACACGTGTTGAAAACCAAGACAAAGCCACTGATAACGTATTCACGCTGCAATATGTAATGACGTTTGGGGCGCACGGTGCTCATGCGTTTTAAGATCCATAAACTGGTGCTCGCAGCGAGTGCTGCTATTTTGACTTCTCCGGCGATGGCGTTAAACATCTTCGTGTGTGAACCAGAATGGCAGGCTTTGTTAGCTGCCCATGCGCCAGAGGCGACTATCTATTCGGCAACGACTGCAATGCAAGATCCGCATTACGTGCAAGCAAGACCGTCTTTAATTGCCAAGATGCGCCAAGCGGATATGGCAATGTGCTCAGGCGCTGATTTGGAAATTGGTTGGCTGCCCATGTTGCAAGCGCGAAGTGCCAATCCTGCAGTGCAAAACAATAAGCACAGTATGTTATATGCCTCTGAAATTGTCAGCATGTTGGATAAGCACGACCATGTCGATCGTAGCATGGGTGACATTCATGCTCACGGTAATCCACATGTGCAATTTGCTGCTGACAATATGATCCGACTTTCTCGCACCATAACTAAGCGTTTGGAAACCATAGATCCAGATAATGCACAGGCATATCGCCATAATGGGGCGGCGTTTCGTCAACATTGGCAGCAAAAGCTGGTGGAATGGCGTCAACGCGCAGCTCCGCTACGAGGTAAGCAAGTGGTGAGCTATCACGCGACTTATCGTTATCTCTTTGCGTGGTTGCAGATGACGCAAGTCGCAGACCTTGAGCCTAAACCTGGTGTTTCACCGACCACCGCGCATTTGCAATCGTTGACCAAGTTAGACCCAGCGTCGTTTGATGCGATTATTTATTCTTCTCATCAGAATAAACGTGCGGCTAATTGGTTGCATCAGCAAACGCACAAGCCTGTGATCCAATTACCGCTAACGGTATCGAAAGAGCAGCGCCTTGACGAACTGTATGACGAGATTCTGGATGACTTGCTCAGTGTACTTGCAGAACCAGTGAAGAGCTAAGCCATGTTAACGGATTATCTTTGGCTAGCACCCGCTGTATTATGTGGTCTGATTGCGCTGGTGGGCAATGTGATATTAGGGCAACAAGTGCTCGCGCGTAAGATCATTTTTATTGATTTGGCGGTAGCGCAAGTTGCTGCATTAGGCGCTGCATTTAGTCAGTATTGGCTAAGCAGTTTTGACATATTACCCGAGACTTGGTTAGGGCAAATGATCGGCCCTTGGGTATTGTCGCTGATGTTATGTGGTTTAATTGCCTTGATGGAAAAACATTATCAGCAACATCTTGAACCTATGATCGGTAGTCTGTTTGTAGTTTCTGCTTCATTGGCGATTTTACTGGCAAGTAAAGACCCGCACGGGGCTGACTTTATTCAAGGGATATTAAATGGTCAGTTGTTATGGGCTACGTGGGATGATGTTTGGCCGTTAGCAATCATTACAGCAGCGATGTTGGCTTTAGTGACTATGAAACCGGCATTTATGCAGGGGCGTGGATTTTACGTTATCTTCGCTATATTGATGCCAATAACGGTGAAATTGACGGGTATCTACCTTGAATTTGCGTTATTGGTGATCCCTGCGTTATGTGCATCCGCTTTAAAAGGTATACGGTTTTTTATCGCGAGCATGGGCATTGGCGTAATGGGTATTATGTCGGGAATCGTATTGTCAGCACATTATGATTTCCCCAGTGGTGCCAGTATCGTGATTACGTTATTTGTCTCTGGTGTATTGTTTCATTTATTGCTGCAACCTTTGTTGCTTAAGACTGACGTTCGCGCGTCATAGACTAACATCAGCATATAAATAAAGGCCTGATTTCAGTATATATCTGGGATCAGGCCTTTTATTATAAACTTGATTTCTTCACTTCACGTTAATGGCGTATTAATCCATATCATCAAACGGCTGACCTATACTGGGTAAGAATACATCAAGGAAATATCGAATTTCATCAGTCATGCGATCATCAAGGGCGGTTTTACAGCGTAATTTTGCTTTTGAAAATTCATGATTACCGCAGCTTTCTTCTTCAATACATTTCATGTGTGCACACAGAATATCAGCGTCTTTGACTAACTGTTTATACGTTGGGTCTAGATCGGGCGTTGATAATAACGGTTTGTAAGCATCACGTAATTCCACTGGCAGCATGTCTAATAACGTCTGCTCTGCGGCTAACTCAATCTTGTTATATTCTCGAATGATGGCTTTATTATAATATTTCACTGGGGTAGGTAAGTCGCCAGTTAGCACTTCGGTAGTATCGTGGAACAAGGCCATTGACGCCGCTTTGTCTGGATCATAGCTTTTGCCGTAATAAGTATTGCCAATTAAGGCAAGGGCATGGGCAACCATCGCCACTTGTAAGCTGTGCTCGGCTATATTCTCGTGCGTAACGTTACGCATCAACGGCCAGCGGTAAATGAGTTTCATGCGGGCGAGGTGGGCAAAAAAATGGCTCATAACGTTCTCCAAATAAGAAAGGCACCTCATGACAATACAGGCTAGGTGCACGTAAGTCATCGGTTTCATTACTGTAGCATGAGTTAGGAGGTGGCGAGTGTTTAAATATCACTTTGATGGCGCTAGCCGTTATATCAATGAATTAGTCGAAAGCAGCTTACATATAAGAATAGGTACGCGCAGTCGATATCTTATGTTGAACAAGCCAGAAGCTCTTTTTTATATAGCAAATTGTGAGTTCAATTTAGGAGGAAAGACAAAAAGGCGTCATAACGACGCCTTTCTGATATCTACTTCTGTATTATAACCGCAAACTAATCTTGGCGATAACTCTTCAAGAAATTCGCTAGTTTGTTAATCGCAACAGTCAGCTCTTCAACACGTGGTAAGAATACTACGCGGAAGTGATCGGGGCGACCCCAGTTAAAACCAGTGCCTTGTACAATCAATAACTTTTCTTGTTGTAACAAGTCTAAGGCAAATTTCTGATCGTCTTTGATGTTGTACATCTCTGTATCAATCTTCGGGAAAAGATACATCGCGCCTTTTGGTTTCACACACGAGATACCCGGAATTTCATTTAACATCTTCCAGGCTAAATCACGCTGTTCCAGTAAACGGCCGCCCGGTAGAATCAATTCATTAATACTTTGATAGCCACCTAACGCCGTTTGTATCGCATGTTGCATCGGTACGTTAGAGCACAGACGCATCGAGGCCAGCATTTCCAATCCGGCAATGTAGTCTTTAGCAAGGTGGGTTGCACCGCTTAATACTAACCAACCAGAACGGAAACCAGCAATACGGTAAGCTTTAGACAAACCATTGAAAGTCACAATCAGGATATCTTGCGCCAGTGTACACATAGGCACATGCTCAACACCGTCATATAAGATCTTGTCATAGATTTCATCAGCAAAAATAATCAGTCTGTTCTGACGCGCAACTTCAATGACTTCAAGCAAGAATTCTTTGCTGTATACTGCACCCGTTGGGTTGTTCGGATTGATTAGAACAATGCCTTTGGTATTCGGGGTTATCTTGGCTTTAATATCATCCAGATCCGGATACCAATCAGATTCTTCATCACAAATGTAGTGCGTTGCTTTACCACCCGAAAGGGTAATTGCGGCGGTCCACAATGGATAATCCGGTGACGGTACTAAGATCTCATCACCGTTATTCAGTAATGCCTGCATCGACATCATGATTAATTCTGATACACCGTTACCCAAATAAATGTCGTCAATTGATACATCCAACAGACCTTTCTGTTGGTAATGTTGCATCACAGCTTTGCGCGCAGAATATAACCCTTTTGAGTCACAATAACCTTGGCTTAACGGCAGGTTATGAATAACGTCTTTTACGATTTCTTCTGGGGCTTCAAAACCAAATGGGGCGGGATTCCCGATGTTTAATTTTATTACTCGGTGACCTTCTTCTTCTAAGCGATTCGCTTCTTTTAATACTGGCCCACGTATGTCGTAACACACGTTATCTAACTTATGAGATTTTTCTATTGAGTACATCCCGTCTCCACCGCTTTAATTATGTTTGTTGTTAATCTTTCTGTAATAAAAGTACCGTATATAAGGCATTGTTGGAAGTGATATTTGGTGTTCTACACGATTTATTGTTGCGTCATTGTTAATTGATAAGATTCGGGTGTAACATTATCAGCAATGGTTACCAGATTGCGGTAATTTTGTGAGAGTATTGTTGTATTACAACGCTAAATTGAATCAAGGAAAGAACATGAGCCAGCAATTAAACCCCGCAAAAATGAGTGGATTACAGATTTTACAAGCGATGACAGAAGGGCTTTACCCCCATCCATCTATTTGCGACACCATGCCAATGCATTGTGTTGATGTCAGCGAAGGGTATATTCACTTTAGTGTACAGGCCGATGATCGTCATTTAAATCCGATGGGTGGTGTACACGGTGGCTTTGCAGCAACGGTACTCGATTCAGTGACTGGCTGCGCGACACATACGACATTGGCTGCTGGTGAGAATTATGGCACGGTAGATTTGAATGTAAAAATGGTGCGCCCGATCCCAAAAGATACGCTGTTATATGCTAAGGGTAAGGTATTAAACGTATCTAGAACGGTGGTTATCTCTGAAGGTGATATTCGTGATGCGGAGGGTAAGCTTTATGCCCACTGTACGGCAACCTGTGTGATCACTCGTCGAGTTAAATAGGCTACTCTCTATGACAAATACAACTTCTGAAATAGCAGAGAATACATTTCAGTACAATCCATCAGCCAGTGAAAATGCCGGAAAGATGGTGATGGGGCATCGTGGTGCGTCTTCTATTGCCCCAGAAAATACCTTAGCGGCATTTCAATTAGCCGAACATCACAATGTGCCTTGGATTGAAGTTGACGCCGATATGCTTGGTGATGGTACGGTGGTCATTTGTCATGATGCCACGCTCGACCGCTGCAGCGATCATAACGGTTTATTACGCGATAAAATCGTTACCGACCTAGATAATATTGATGCAGGGGCGTGGTTCGGATTAGATTTTGTTGGTGAGCGTATTCCCACGCTGGTGGAGTTGATCTTATTCACCAATGAAACGGGTATGAACCTGAATTTAGAAATTAAGTCGGGCCCAGATAAAGTTGCTACGGATCGGTTAATTGATGGCATTATTCGCGATATCAACCATCACTGGCAAGGCGGTCAACAATTATTGATCTCCAGTTTTAATCATTTGTTGTTAGCCGAAGTAAAACGTCGCGCACCGGAAATAAGTTTGGCGTGTTTGTTTGGTTCGCCATTGCCCAATGACTGGCTTACTTCTATGCAATATGTCGGCGCTGAATTTGTGCATCCTAAGGAGCAAGGTTTGACCGAATCGCAAGTTAGATCCATGACCGATGCGGGATATAGCGTGAATGTGTGGACCGTGAACAATTTGGCAAGAGCCAACCAACTGTATAATTGGGGGGTAACAGGTATCTGCTCTGATATTCCCCAGCAGTTTCCACCTTGTTATAGAAACTAAAAATACCGTAATAGCGCATTAAAATTCCAAGGATAAGGGAGACTGTGAATGACCAATAGGGATCGTTGTGCTGTCAGCGAGCGATTAGCGTTACGCTGGCAAACATTATTACAAGACAATTTTAGTCACCTTACTATTGCGCAGATACAGCAAGCTTGGGCACGCTTGTTATCGCATTACCAAGAGCTGCATCGTCATTACCATGATATTAACCATATTGAAGGCTGTTTTATTTGGTTTGACCGCATAGAAGACCAACTGGATGATCCATTAGCTGTGGCGTTGGCCATTTGGTTTCATGACATTATTTATGATGTCAGGCGCAGTGACAATGAAGTGAAGAGTGCCCAGTATGGCGTAACGGCGCTGACTAACTTTTCGGTATCAACGACCTTGGTGCAAAAGGTGTATGAGCTAATCTTACTTACTCAGCACCCAAGTAAGCCAACAGGCATGATTAATAGTGTGTCTGACTCTTTCTTCAACCGCACTCACAATGATGTACTGACGAATATCCATGATCAGGCGTTATTTCTAGATATTGATTTAACTATATTAGGCCAGAATAGCGCTATTTATGCACACTATGAAAACGCCATCCGCAGCGAGTATCAACATGTGCCGTTGTGGGTGTATAAATTAGCGCGTAAACGGTTACTTAAACAGTTTTTACGTCAGCCGATGATTTATTATTCAGATTATTTTAAAGAAAAATTTGAATGCCAAGCCAGAGTGAACATACAATCAGTGCTTAAGCCATAATGGAATACATTGAATCATGATTATTAATGGAGCGCCGAGTCAAGCTGTCGCGATTGCCGACCGCGGTTTTAATTTTGGTGACGGGCATTTCACCACTATCAAAATGGCCGCAGGACAAGCACAGTTGTTAGCTCTGCACATGGCGCGGTTACAGCAAGCGTGCGCGGCGTTAGCCATTGAGTTTAGCCAATGGGATGAACTGATTGCGGCAATCATTGAGCAAGCGCTGACATTACAG
>NZ_JASJHF010000015.1:0-7586 GCF_033791185.1 Moritella sp.
ACTGGCGAAATTTGGCTCAAAAATGGCGTCACGCTGGAACACGATGAGAAGAACCCGGATCTGAATCAATACCAGTTGAAAGTGAAGGTTAGTGATGGCTACGATAGCGATGTTACGGATGTGACTGTAAATGTCAGCGAAAATCACGCACCAGAAAGTCAGGTTGTGCATGGTTATGTTGAGGTTCAGGATCAACCGATTAATAAGATCACCGTCGTATTTGATTACTCTAATAGTATGACGCGTACTTTTGATGGTAGCAATACGATGAGAGGCAGCAATAATCCGGACGAGGTGCTAGCGCCACGTTACGAGTCCCGTGCTTATCTGGCGGCTGAAGCGTTGCACGACATGCTGGGTAATATGATAGCCGAAGGCGGTGAATCAAATTCTTATATACGCTTGGTTCGGTTTAGCGGTGAGGTAGAGAAGCAAGGTTGGTTAGAGCTCAAGGATGTGTATGAAGATAGTACACCACCGGAACTGGCGGGACGGGCGCTAACCGATACTGATTATCTGAATGATGTAAATGACTATGTTCGTAAGTGGTGTTGGACAGATACTGGACTTAATACCGACTACAGCAAAGCTTTGGAAAGCGTGATTCAAGCAGATGATGACCATCATCTCCAATATCCTTGGCAGGAAGCTATGGCCGAAGGTAAAACGGGGATGGAGTTTTGGGATATGTTAAAGAACGAGCAGCCAGTTGACAGTGTTGATACCATTTTCTTTATGTCTGATGGTGCTCCTAACCCTAAAGCTGGCTCGGCTGCTGATCCTGATCTCGATCAGCGTTGGGATGATTATGTTAAGACTCATGATGCCAAGGTTTACAGTATCGGTATTGCCACAGAGGGTAATGATAAAGTCGATGAAGCATTGCATAAAATCAGTGATGAGGTGGTGTATGTTAGTTCGGGTGATGATCTCTCTCATTATCTGAATCACTTCTCGCCGAAGGCGGTTGCCGGTGAATTGCTTTTAGGTAGTACTGATGCGGATGGTGATACGTTGACGGTCTCACTCGATGCAAATAATATTTCCTTGCTTGGGGCTGACCTGCATGGAACGATAATCACTGATCCTTTGGTAACCGGGACTGAATTAGATGGTGGCAGACTAAAAATCATCACCGTGTTTGGTACTTTAGCGGTTGCAGCTAATGGAAATTATAGCTTTACTCAGAGTGAGAGCACCCCGCTGACTAGCGGGCAGCAGGTAGATCTCAAATTTCAGTACCAGATAGCGGATGGTAAGGGCGGTGTCAGTGACAACATATTTACTCTCACCTTGGGCGGTGATAATGATAGTGATAGTGAGAACAAGTCTGTCGATCCTAATTATCATTTTCAGAGTGGCGACGAAGCCGCTAATATACTGGCCGGGGGCGATGAAGCCGACATTTTATTAGGTCAAGGCGGAGATGATACGCTTACTGGTGGTATTGACGATGATACGCTTATTGGCGGTATTGGCGATGATACGCTTATTGGCGGTATTGGCGATGATACCCTCATTGGTGGTATTGGGGATGATACCCTTATCGGAGGTATTGGAAGTGATATTCTGACGGGCGGTGAGGGTCATGATGTGTTTACCTGGCATTTATCGTCTTTAAGTGATGTTGTACAGCAAGATGTGATCACAGACTTTAAGCTTGGTGAAGACAAACTTGATTTCACCGAGATTTTCTCGGACAGCAGTGATGGTAGTTTAGATATGGATGCGTTGCTTGCTCATCTTGAGGTTAAGGTGACTGGTGATGACAGCGTTAATCTGAATATAACAACTGATTCGGGACAGCAACAAAATATCCAGTTGGAGCATTTTGACTTTTCTGCATTAAGCCCTGATAGTCCTGCTTCTTCGGGTGATATTATTGATCAAATGTTCGTGCATAAGTTCTTTCAGACAGAATAATGATGCGCTAAGCGTTACTCAATAATTAGTGACCAGACGAATAACTAATAATAAAAATAGCCCTCATGACAGGGCTTTTTTTTGCCTAAAGATTAATTGTTAATCATTCGAACTGTATTATGTATTTTTATTGAAGTATTTCGTGCTAGTATTTATCCATTCATAGCATTTCATGTTGTGATATATCCACACTAAGTTCGGATGAAGGTAGCAGGAGAGTGGCTTTATAGCCCGCCGAAGAAGTAAATCTTTCAGGCGCTTTATTCCGCGAGGAAAAGTAGGGACTGTTACTGGACGAGCCTCTGGAGAGATCCATTAAATTGGACGCCGAAGGAGCAAAGCGACAATGTCGTTGAAACTCTCAGGTACAAAGGACAGAGGATAGGATTATTTTTTTTGCGACCTTGCACGCCTGCTTTTTGCTTTAGTTTGGTACTTTGGTATTTAACTCTGACTTTTTGCTTCGGCTTATGCATTGTATCTGCCCATCTTAAATAATTACATCCTCCTCAGACTACTATCGTTCTCGAGGAATATTTTTAAATGCAAACAGCACAACCTTCTTTACTAGAATCGTTACAAGATTCTTTGTTATATCCACTACAACACTTTTCATTGCAACCGCTGCAAAATACGCTGCAAAGCATAGATCATTTTATTTGGGGCCCGCCATTATTATTACTCTTGGTCGGCACTGGTATATATCTCACTTTACGTTTAGGTTTTTTACAAATCACTAAATTACCGTTAGCGCTAAAATACCTGTTTTCAGGGGACAAAGGCGAGGGTCAGAAAGGCGACATCAGTAGCTTTGCCGCATTATGTACAGCGCTTTCTGCCACTATAGGTACTGGTAATATTGTCGGTGTGGCCACTGCCATTAAAATGGGTGGTCCCGGGGCATTATTCTGGATGTGGGTGGCAGCCTTTTTTGGCATGGCGACTAAATATGCCGAATGTTTATTAGCGGTAAAATATCGCGTTGTCGATGAACAAGGGCAAATGGCAGGCGGCCCTATGTATTACCTTGAACATGGTTTAGGTAATCGATTTTTAGCCAAGGCCTTTGCGCTGTTTGGTATTGGTGTTGCATGTTTTGGTATTGGTACTTTCCCACAAGTGAATGCGATCACCGATGCAGTACAAATCTCTTTTAATGTGCCGGTGTGGTTATCTGCGAGCTTACTGACTGTATTGGTAGCTATGGTGACGCTCGGTGGTATTCGTTCTATTTCTGCTATCGCACAACGTACCGTGCCGTTTATGGCGGTGTTTTATGTATTCGCATCGTTATTGGTATTGTTATTAAATGTGGAAGCGGTGCCAGCGGCGATTGCCTTAGTGATAAGCAGCGCGTTTAACTCAACCGCTGCAACGGGGGGGTTCTTAGGGGCAACCGTGATGCTCGCGATCCAAAGTGGTGTGGCGCGTGGTGTATTCTCTAATGAATCGGGTTTAGGCAGTGCGCCTATAGCGGCGGCAGCGGCAAAGACCGACTCTTGTGTTAAGCAAGGGCTGATCTCGATGACGGGTACCTTCTTCGATACTATTATTATTTGTACTATGACAGGTCTAACCTTGATCTTAACCGGCGTATGGAGTGGTGATACTTCCGGCGCGGCAATGACAACATTGGCCTTTGAACAAGGTTTATCGCCGTTAATTGGTCAATATGTCGTAACCACGGGCTTGGTATTTTTTGCCTTTACCACCATCCTCGGCTGGAATTATTATGGCGAGCGCTGCGTACAGTATTTATTTGGTCAAAAAGGCATTAAACCTTACAAGTATTTTTATATTGTATTGGTGGCAGGTGGTGCATTTTTACAGTTGGATCTTATTTGGATCTTGGCTGATATCGTCAATGGTTTAATGGCTATCCCTAATCTGATTGGCTTGATTGGTTTACGTCATGTGGTGATTGCAGAAACGCGATTATTTTTTGATAACTTAACCCTGAGTGAGCAAACCGCATAGTTGCGATTGGCTGTAACTGAGTTGCGATTGAGTGGTGGTAAGTCGATCTGGCTTATCGCCGCTCAACATATTTTCCCGATTATAAAGTCACGATCAGTAGTATTACTGTGTTACCCCTGTTATTAACCTCATATCATAACTGTCTATCATTCTGCGTAGAACATGAGACTGTTATGAGCCTTTCCCTGCAAGTATTTAAACAACTATCTAATACCGTTAATCAATCTGTCGTTGGTCAAGACGATGTGGTCAAAGCCTTGCTGATAGGTTTATTAACCCGTGGTCATGTGTTGCTCGAAGGTTTACCCGGTACTGCCAAAACGCGTTCAATTAAAGCACTTGCTGATGCAATGAATGCTGATTTTGGTCGTGTGCAATTTACACCTGATTTATTACCGTCAGATGTGACTGGCGCTGAAATTTACCGTGAGGCGGACGGTAAGCATAGCCTTACATTTCAACCTGGGCCTATTTTTAATAATTTAGTCCTCGCTGATGAAATTAACCGAGCGCCAGCAAAAGTACAATCTGCGTTGTTAGAAGCGATGGCTGAAAATTCAGTCACATCGGCTGGCGAAACGCGTCAACTGCCTAATTTATTCATGGTGTTAGCGACTCAAAATCCAGTGGAACAAGAGGGTACTTATCCGTTACCTGAAGCGCAAATGGATCGCTTTATGTTGAAAGTGAATGTCGATTATCCCGATGCCCAATCAGAACTCGCGATTATTGACTTAGTGCGCGAAGAAGAGTTAATGAGCATATCGAGTGATGATGATTTACCTAAAGAGAGCCAGTCAAAGGATCCGCTAGGATCTCAGCCTCAAGGTATTAGCAAAAACAGTCTCTCAATCCCCAATCTGATTATTCGGCCTGAACATATCATTGCCGCGCAACAGGAAGTGTCTCGGATCTATATTTCACCATTGATAAAAAGTTATGTAGTTAATTTGGTGATGGCAACACGGGGAGCCGGTGACTATAGCCATGCTCAATTTCCGCAATGGTTATCTGTTGGCGCAAGTCCCAGAGCCAGTATTGCCCTTGATCGTGGCGCGCGAGCACATGCATGGCTAGCGGGACGTGATTATGTCGACCCTGATGATGTTCGCGCTATGGTGCATTTGGTATTGGGGCATCGTTTAGTATTAAGTTATGCGGCCATTAGTGAGCGGATCACCACGGCCAAGGTGATTGACGAGATCCTTGAACACGTGATGATAGGGTAGTGCTATGGCTTGGAATACATGGTTTTCAACAACGGACAAATCAGGCGATTCGCTGCATGATGATCCGCGTATATACACTGATTTAAATGATTTATTAAAAATTAAAGCGCAAACAGTTGGTTTTAGTTTTTCTCCCAAGCAGGGGCGTTGTAGTATTTTTTCCGGTTTACATGAATCGCGCTTACGCGGGCGAGGATTAAATTTTGAAGAATTACGCCATTATAATAATGGCGATGATGTTAAAAATTTAGATTGGAAAGTCACGTTAAGAACCGGAAAGCCACATGTGCGTGCTTACAGTGAAGAAAAAGAGCGGCAGATTTGGCTGTGTGTCGATCAGCGTCAATCGATGTTTTTTAGTTCACAACAGACGATGAAATCAGTTGTCGCAGCCAATATTGCGGCGCTATGTCTATGGCGTGTACTTGCTGATGCCGACCGTGTTGGTGGTTATATTTTTAATGATCACACGAGTTTTCATTTTAAACCACTGCGCAGTAATGCATTAGCGCTGCAATTTATTCAGCAATTGCATCGTGTTAATCATCAACTGCAAGTCGGCATTGCGGATATTGACGTGCCAGTGATACGTTTAACCGATATGTTAGCGACGTTGCAAGCATTGCAAGCCAAATCAAAAACGTTTGTCATTATCAGCGACTGGTATGGCTTTGATGAAGAGTGCGCAGATCGGTTACGTGCGTTGCAGCAGCATAATGATGTTATTGCTGTGCATATTAGTGATCCCCTTGAACAGAATCTAATAAATGTCGATTCTCTGATTACCAGTGATGGTCATCATCAATTACAGCTTTCCAGTCAGCAATTACAACGTAATAAAAATGCCTTACAACATGCTTATCAAGCTGCTTTTTTGGCTAAGCATAATTTATTGCAACAAGCCCTACAATTATCGGCATTTTCGATAATAGATGTTGGTACTAACGGCAATGAGATTAATCAATTTAAGTCTGCTTTTCATGTGAACCATAAAAATAGCGAGGAGGGATGATAATGGCAGATGTTGATAATGCAAATTTAGTCGGCGATACATTCGGTAACTTACTATTACGCGACATGGTACAAATTACTGTCCCTGAGCAGATAAGCTTTTTGCCGCAAACTAGGGGCTGGCTGGTTGTAGGGTTAGTACTGGCATTATTTATTGGCCGCTATTTACTGCTAGCGTGGCAAAAATATTGGCGTAATCGTTATCGGAAAAAACTACATTATAAATTACTTGCTTGTGATGTAAGTGACCGTTCACATACACCGCGATTTATTCATCAATTATTACAGCAAGCGTGTTTGCAAGCATACCCAAATAAGTCATTAACGGCACGTCAATTACAAGGGCCGGCATTTTTAGTCTTTTTAGATAGTTGTACACAAGACAATACCGAGTTTGATTCGGCGATAGGGGAGTTATGGCAACAAACGCTGTATTTACCATTAGCGCTAAGTGAGTGGTCCGCTGCCCATAATCAGGTATTGGTATTATCGGCGCAGCGTTGGCTTAAATTGCATATTGATGATGCCGAATTAGGTACTGAATTAGGTACTGGCCAACGAGGAGATGCTCATGATGGCAACAAGCATGATTGAGTTCAGTTATCCGTGGTTATTTTTATTGTTGCCATTACCTTGGTTTATTCAACAATTTTCACCGACCTATAAAATAAAACAGTCAGCGCTGCAAGTGCCATTTTTTAGTCAACTGGTGAGTTTATCTGGAGAACAGCCTAATACAGGAGCGGTGAAGCTAGAACCGAAAATATGGCAACGTATCGCATTATCACTGGTGTGGTTATTTTTGGTTGTTGCGATGGCAAAACCTATGTGGCTGGGTGAACCACAAATACGTTCGCAGTTTGGTCGTGATTTGATGGTGGTTGTCGATTTATCTGGCTCGATGGATAGTCGAGATTTTAGTGTACCGGGTAGCGACAGTATTTCACGCTTAACGGCGGTAAAAAATGTATTAGCTGAATTTTCACAGCAGCGTAGCGGTGATCGTTTAGGATTAATTTTATTTGGTGATGCCGCCTATTTACAAGTCCCATTTACCGCCGACCATCAAGCATGGCTCGGTTTGTTAAATGAGTCGGAAGTGGCGATGGCTGGGCAAAGTACTCACCTTGGTGATGCCTTAGGGTTAGCGATAAAAGTAATGACGGATGAATCGAAAGCACCTATAGCAAAAGAAAATAGTAATCTTGGTGTTAACGGTGGTGTAGATAGAACGAGTGAAGAGAAGACTACTGCTGAGAAGCGTATCGCGGATAAACAAAAAGTCGTGATTGTATTAACCGATGGTAATGATACCGATAGTTTGGTTCCGCCGTTAGAGGCGGCAAAAATTGCGGCGAGTCGTGGTATTAAAATCCACATGATTGCTATTGGCGATCCTCGTACTTTTGGTGAGCAAGCGCTCGATATGGCCGTGATTGATGGTGT
>NZ_JASJHF010000016.1:0-16964 GCF_033791185.1 Moritella sp.
GAAGTCTCATTGTTTATAAAACCAAATCTTTCGATTTAATTTAATGTTCACAATTACATTGATATAATTTTTGGTCATTATATCTCTGCAAGTGCTCACACAGATTGCTTGAATAAATTGTTAAAGAGCATTGACCTTGACGTCTTGCGTCGTAGTCAGGCTGCGCATATTACGCTAACCGATTTTTAAGTCAAGCACATATTCATGCTTAACTCAGGTAGTTCAAAAAGTAACCTAAGCTATTTTTAAACACCTTAACTTAGCGGCTGTTGCCGTGTCAGTGAGGCGCTATTATAGGGATATAACTTTTACAGGCAAGTCATTTTTAAGAAAATAATATAGCGCTATCACGCTTGGTTGTTTACTATGCTATTTGAGCGTTTGACTAACATTTATGATTATATAAGGACAACAATGAGCTCTTCACTTCGAGAATACCAAGGAATAACACCGCAAATAGCTGGCTCTGCCTATATAGATAAGTCAGCAGTGCTAATCGGAGATATAACAATAAAGCAAGATGCGAGTATATGGCCACTTGTTGCTGCACGTGGCGATGTAAATAAGATTTCTATTGGTGCACGTACGAATGTACAAGATGGTTGCGTATTACATGTCACCCGAAAAAGCCCAGCCAACCCAAATGGTATTCCACTACTTATTGGTGAAGATGTTACCGTCGGTCATAAAGCCTTATTACACGCTTGTACTATTGGAGATCGTGTATTAATCGGTATGGGCGCCATTGTGCTAGACGGAGCGATTGTTGAAGATGATGTCATGATCGGTGCGGGTACCTTAGTGCCACCAAGAAAAGTATTAAAAAGTGGCTACCTTTATATAGGCAGCCCAGCAAAGCAGGCAAGACCATTAACGGATGCGGAAATCGCATTTCTAAAACTATCCGCCGATAACTACGTTATCCTGAAGAATGAATATATTGCCGATAGTCAGTAACTCAATAAATAGTGCCGGACAAACCAGCATATGACGCTTCCCCTCTAGTCGCGCTAGAGGGTTATCATCTTATACTATTTAAGCGTTTTTCTTAATGCAGTGAGCACTGGCAACATATCGGGGGTAATACCACGCCATACTTTAAAACTTTCCGCCGCTTGTCCAACTAACATCCCCAAGCCATCAATAACTAACTCAGCGCCATGCTCCATTGCCCATAAATTAAAGGCGGTTTCATTAGCTTTATACATCATGTCATAACAAATCGTATGTCTATTAATAAGTGTTGGTGAAATAGGTGGGACTAAACCAGACAGACTGGCTGATGTAGAATTAATAATAAGATCAAAATCACCCGCTAATTCAGCAAAAAGACAAGCGTTAACATTACCTTTATCATCAAACAGTGTCGCTAACATCTGTGCTTTGCTATACGTTCGATTGGCAATCACCAGTTCTTGTATACCCTGCGCTAGTAATGGGCCAATCACACCACGAGCAGCGCCGCCAGCTCCTAGTAGCAAGATCCTTTTATTAGCAAGTTGCATGTATTGCTGCAAATCATGTACAAGGCCAAAACCATCGGTATTATCACCAATGACATGACCATCATCAGCAAGTAACAATGTATTCACTGCACCAGCCAATTTCGCTCTCGGTGTTAGTTGCTGCGCAACTGAAAATGCCTCCTCTTTAAAAGGAACCGTGATATTGCAACCCTTACCACCTTGTGAAAAAAAATCAGCCATTGCTTGAGCAAAGCCATCAATGGGTGCTTCTATTGCCTGATAACTCAATTGCTGTGCTGTTTGCTGTGCAAATAAGGAATGGATCATCGGTGATTTACTGTGGTTTATTGGATTACCAAATACGGCATAACGATCCATACTGCACAACTCCTAAATGAGATAGATAAAGAAGCACCTAGTAAACAACGTTCTGCCTATTATGGTCAATAGAAATTAGCAGGATAAAAATGCTTAACGGTAGATTTGACCTGTCACGGCATCGATGATCGAGGTTGGTTGTGCCAGTACACCTACGGCTTCATCAATAATCGCGCCAAGTAGCGGCCCGAGCTGTTGAGTCACTTCCCCTGCGGTTACGCACGGAGCAAGTCCCGTTAAATTAGCACTGGTTGAGGTAATTGGACCGCCAAAAGCCAGGCATAATTGTTGTACCGTCGGGTGAGCAGAAACACGTACCGCAATGCTATCAAATTGTCCGGTTAACCATTTAGGCACTTGTGCTTTAGCGGGCATAACCCAAGTTGTAGGGCCAGGCCAAGTCTGATTAATATTGTCAATTTGCTGAGCTGTTAATTTGCTCAAATCAACATAAGCATCTAGCTGCATTAAATTAGCAGCAATTAAGATTAGACCTTTTTCAATCGGGCGTTGTTTGATGGCTAATAATCGGCGTACCGCTTTTTCATTCATGGGATCACAACCCAAGCCAAATACAGCTTCAGTTGGATAAGCAATAACTTGCTGATTTCGTAACGCTGCAACTGCGTTGCTAATAGTGGTTAAATTATTCACAATAATATATCTATTATTAATAGTCATAAAGTAAAAATGGTAGCTTACGCTACCATTTCTTAGTCTATAACAACAGTTATAAGCTTAATTTATTATAGTGCTTTTAACTTAGCTTGTAATGCAGCGTCTTTAGCAATAATGCTTTCTGCATTAGCTTGACGTTCAGCTTTTACTTTAGCAGCCATTTCTGGATTGCCGATAGCTAGCATTTGTGCAGCAAGGTAACCTGCATTTTTAGCGCCAGCGCTACCAATCGCTACTGAAGCAACAGGTACACCACCAGGCATTTGCACTGTTGATAATAACGCATCCATACCTTGTAACGGGCCTGCGTCAATTGGCACGCCAATAACAGGATGAGTCGTAATACCTGCTACTGCGCCAGCTAAATGTGCAGCTAGACCTGCGGCACAAATAAATACAGCACAACCGCGGCTTTCAGCATCCGTCACATACTGGTGTGTCGCTGCTGGAGTACGGTGAGCAGAAGTTACTTTCACTTCATACTTAATTTCAAATGATTTAAGTACGTTCAGTGTCGCCTGCATGACAGGTAAATCTGAATCTGAGCCCATTAATACTGCAACAAATTGTGTAGACATAATTATTCCCTTTCCGTATGAGTTATTTTTAATTAGTTAAATTAATCGATAGTGTTAACCACTATTCTAATAAAGCACGCTTATAGCCACAGCTTTTCTGCGGACAAATAAGTTGTTTTCCATTACTGGTTTTCTTTTCTACTAAGATGGCCCAGTTACACTCGGGACATGTTTCAGAAACAGGTTTGAAATTAATAATATATTTACACTTAGGGTATTTATTACAAGAATAAAATATCTTGCCAAAACGTGATTTTTTCTGCAGGAGCTCACCCGATTTACACTGTGGACAACCGATTCCGGTCTCATCTGGTGTTTCTGTTTTTGACATATAATTGCACGAGGGAAATTGGGTGCAACCGATAAAAAAGCCATAACGGCCACGTTTCAATGCAAGCTCATGCTGGCACTCTGGACACTCTGAACCAACAAGGGTTTTGTCATTTTCGAAATGAGATTGATTTGATAATGGACGTGAATAATCACAAGTTGGATAATTATTACAACCTAAAAAAGGCCCAGCCTTGGCATTTTTAATACTTAACTCGGAGCCACATTGCGGGCACGTCTCGTATTCTTTTTCCAAAGCATGTTCATGTACTGTAAATAGTTTGTCGTCATTTTTAGACATTTGAACAATTTTTAAGTGAATAATTAGATGGACGAATATTAGCAAAACTGACATATTATGCCAGTAATTAATGCTATTTAAATCGCCCCCTCACAATTATCTGGTGTTTTAATGCAAGTAGCGGTGTGCTTTTGCATCCACTAATTCTTCCATTTGTAGATAGGCTTTTTCACCGTTTGGCACGTTAAACAACACCATTAAAATAACCCATTTAACATCCTCAAGATCTAAATTGGTATTTTCTAGTTCAACCAATCGTGCGATAGCCATTTCTCTCGTCTCAATATTAAGCACAGTAATATGTTCTAAAAAGAGCAGAAAACCACGGCATTCGGTATTGATATAGTATTGTTCTGCTTCTGTATAAATACGCATAGAACTAACACTAGAAACTTGTAGGTGAGTTTGCACCCCACCATCACGCAACTCGACTAAGTTCTCAATCCATGTAATTGCTTTATGGATCTCAGCCTCGGCAAAACCAGCCTGAATTAACTCGCCGAGTAAGTTATCTCGATCAACTAAAAACTCAGATTCATTTTGTTCATAAAAGTTTTCGAAAAGATAAATAAGTATATCAAGCATTAGCCCCTCCGTTGCGATCTCACATAACCACCAGGCACAGCATTGATCCAGTTATCAAGTTCGAGTTCGATTAAACTCGTTAATACTTGACTAACAGGTTGTTGGCTGCGCTCAGCAATTAGGTCTGCTGTCGTTACTTCATAACCGACACTATCTAAGATAATTTGATTTGGCAATGAAACAGTATCGGGATCAGAGTTGAACAGGTCTGTTTGCTCAAAATTCGTACGTACATTTATATATGTGAGTTCGTCTGTAATATCACTACTTTCAGTGATTAATTTAGCGCCCTGTTGAATTAAATGATGACAACCTGCGGCCATCGGGTTATCAATTGCCCCCGGCAATGCAAACACCTCTCGACCTTGCTCTAACGCATAGCGAGCTGAAATCAATGAGCCACTGTTTAAGGCGGCTTCAATCACGACAACGCCCAGAGATAGACCACTAACGATACGATTACGGCGGGGGAAATGTTCCGGTCTTGCCTGGGTAAAAGGACTAAATTCAGAAACCAAAGCACCTTGTTGTCGAATTTTCTGGGCTAATTTCAAATGTTGCTTAGGATAAATATTTGCCAGACCAGTGCCTAATACCGCTATCGTTTCCCCTTTACTAGCTAATACACTGCGATGGCATTCACTGTCGATTCCAATCGCGAGACCGCTGGTAATAACGAGTCCGACTTGTACTAATTCTGTCGCAAAACTGTGGGCGTGTCTTTTACCGTAATAACTCGGCGCACGAGTGCCGACCATGGCAATTTGCGGTTTGGATAACAATTCAACATTACCTTCGACGTACAACAGCAGTGGTGGAGATGCAATATTTTTTAATGCTAACGGATAATGATTGGCGGTGATAGGTACAAGATAACGATCATCTTCAGCGGCAAGCCACTGTAATGATTTCTCTATTTCGTGCCAATCCGGGTAAAGAAAAGCCTGTTGCTGCGCGATATCTAAACCAAGCGATTGTAGATACTGCGCAGTACTGGTAAATAATTTAATTAATGAGGTTTTTTGCAATAATTTTAGCGCCCTACTGCCGCCAATTTTCGGCACTTCGTATAACGCTAACCAATACTTATCTTGCTCATTAACCATTATTTATCTCACAAGTTGCTTACCTTATCGTTAAGTTTAATCACTTGTGAGCTACGAGTGATCAGTGCAAGACTAACTTTGTCATAAACTTTGAACACCATCATTTCTCCGATACGCTCATCTGGGAGCTGTAGCTCATTTTTATCCGAAAATAGTTTATCGTACTGATTAACTTGATCGTCATAATTAAAATTAAGCGCTTGTTCATCACGAATAATGGTTTTACCGCGTTTTAATACCGCAAATACATCACCAGCACCAACGCTATCTCGCCAACCTCGATTGATGATCACCACATCACTTTTACCAATAGCACTGTGTTTTTCATCCGCGGCAACTATCACCCCGTCACTGGCCAGCTGAAAACTACGAGGCTGAAAATAAACCGGTAAACGTTCTTGTTCTGGCATGGGTATTAATCGATCACCTTTGCGTGCTTCTTTGGCACTTTTTAAAATAGCTAATTTGGCTGGGATCGTTGCAGTACCCGTATTAACCACTCGGGCAATGGCAATAAATTCAACTTCATTACCCAGCTTTTCGTTGGTAACAGGATCGATATAAGTACGACCATGACGATAGATGCCATATTGACCCGGTTTTAGAGAACTCGACGCAAAAATATTGTGGCCGACCAGAAAGGTCGTATTGCCATCATTATTACCTAAAATAACCGGCGCTTGCTGTAACTTATCATCGGTCGCAACATAATCTCGACTTAAAAAAGAATTAACCAATTTTAGTGGGACGGTCGGGATCGCACGGTTACCTTTTAATTCAGATCGGGCTTGAGGAGAAACTTTTATAATACGCTTACGCATTTGGTTACGAACCAATCTAGGCTGACCATCAACAAAGATTAATTGTAGTTTATCGCCAGGGTAGATAAGATGCGGATCATCAAGTTCAGGGTTCGCATCCCACAACTGGGGCCACAACCAGGGGCTTTGCAAATATTTACTGGAAATATCCCAAAGGGTGTCACCTTCTTTAACTGTGTATTCGGTGGGGTATTGGTTTTTTAAGTTTAAGCTATCAGCATGCGCTAAAAAGGGTAAAATAGCAGCCAAAGCAAAGATCAAACGACGTTTTATGGACATATCCTTTCCTAATTGTTGTTTGAACGCTTATATTTATAGTGATTATTGTAACGTTTTACGTCAAAATTAAGCGTTATTTGAATCCATTCAAAATAAGAAAGTACCATGGCTATATTAGAAGTTTTACATTTTCCTGATGATCGATTAAGAATGATTGCTCAACCTGTGCAGGACATCACAACAGCGACACACACCATCATCGATAACATGCTCGAGACCATGTATGCCGAAGAAGGCATCGGTTTGGCTGCTGTACAAGTCAATATTTTGCAACGTATTGTCGTTATCGATGTGTCAGGAACACGTAATAAACCCCTCGTCCTTATCAATCCGGTGATTACCGAAAAATCCGGCGATACAGGAATTGAAGAAGGCTGCCTATCGGTACCAGAATCACGAGCTTTTGTACCGCGCGCAGAAAGCGTGATAGTGACAGCACTAGACCGTGACGGAAATGAGTTTACACTAGAAGCCCATGATTTATTAGCCATTTGTTTACAGCATGAATTAGATCACCTAAACGGCAAACTCTTTATTGACTACCTATCACCGCTAAAACAGCAAAGAATTCGGAAAAAGCTAGAAAAGCTAGCACGTCAAAATAAATAAGAATACAAAATAGGAATTAACCTTGACTAAATCATTACGCATTATTTTTGCTGGCACCCCTGATTTTGCCGCAAAACACCTTTCTGCATTAATAAATTCAGAGCATGAAGTGATCGCCGTATATAGCCAACCCGATCGCCCTGCTGGACGTGGCAAAAAGCTAAAACCAAGTGATGTAAAGCAGCTTGCAGTTAGCCATGACATCCCTGTATTCCAACCCGTTAGTTTGCGCAACGAAGAAGCGCAACAACAATTAGCCGCGTTAAATGCCGACCTAATGGTGGTTGTCGCTTACGGTTTAATTCTGCCGCAAGTCGTACTTGATACACCACGCTTAGGTTGTATTAACGTACATGGTTCATTATTACCAAGATGGCGTGGTGCGGCACCAATCCAACGCTCTATTTGGGCTGGCGATGCCGAAACAGGCGTTACGATTATGCAAATGGACTTAGGTCTTGATACTGGCGCGATGCTACATAAAGTGACATGCCCGATTGCAGATGATGAAACCAGTGCCAGTTTATATGACAAACTAGCAGAACTGGGCCCACAAGGCTTATTAGAAACATTGGCGAAAATCAGTAACGGTACTGCGGTAGCTGAAGTGCAAAATGATGAGCAAGCTAACTATGCCTCCAAGCTAAGTAAAGAAGAAGCTAACATCGATTGGAGCCAATCAGCGGTCGAGATCGAACGTCAAGTACGTGCTTTTAACCCTTGGCCAGTAAGCTACACCCAAATTGCCGAACAAAATGTTAAAATTTGGCAAACAAGCGTTAGCGACGAAGTAACGGATGCACAACCTGGTACTGTAATAGCAGCAACCAAACAAGGCATTCAAGTCGCAACAGGCAATGGTGTGCTAACGTTATTAAACATGCAACTTGCTGGTAAGAAAGCGATGCCAGTGCAAGACATATTAAACGCTCGTAAAGAGTGGTTTACTGTCGGTCAATTACTTAATTCTATTTAATATTTATAACCGTTTAGCAATGTTAAACGGTTCTACTGCGGATATACATACATGAAAACCAGAGCTAGCGCTGCAAAAGTACTTTACCAAGTAGTTGATAGAGGCCAGTCATTGACGACAGCCTTACCGATTGCACAGCAATTATTACCTGCCAAGGATCGTGCTTTACTACAGGAGATCTGTTACGGCGTACTGCGCTGGTTGCCGCGCCTTGAGTTTATTAGTCGTCAACTGATGAGCAAACCATTAATTGGTAAGCAAAGACCTGTCCATTTCTTAATTTTAGTGGGCATCTACCAATTAAAATACATGCGTATCCCAGCACATGCCGCTGTAGCTGAAACAGTAAACGCAATTAAAGTATTAAAATCACCTAAATTAAGTGGTTTAGTCAATGCGATTTTACGTAACTATCAGCGCCAACAAGAAGATCTAGAAGTCCTAGCAGATGGTAACGATGCGTGTAAATTTGGCCACCCGGGTTGGCTAATTAAGCGTATTAAAGCAGCTTATCCAAAACAATGGCAAGATGTATTAATGGCTAACAACGAACGTCCACCAATGTGGATCCGCGTTAATCAACAACATCATAACCGTGCTGACTACCAAGCATTACTTGCAACTGACGAGATTGTAGCTGATATCGTTGAAAGTGCTGATTCAGCATTACGCTTAGAAAAGCCGACCGATGTTTACAAGCTTGCCGGTTTTGCTGAAGGCCATAGCTCAGTACAAGATGGCGCAGCACAATTTGCCGCGCAATTCTTAGATGCGCAACCAGGTGAACTGGTTCTTGATGCTTGTGCTGCACCCGGTGGTAAAACCGCTCACATTTTAGAACGTCAGCCAGCATTGAAACACTTAGTTGCTGTCGACTTTGATGCGGCACGTTTATCACGTGTACAAGAAAATTTAACCCGTATGCAATTAGAAGCAGAGCTCATTCATGGTGATGCCAGCAAGCCAGAAGATTGGTGGAAAGGTGATAAGTTTGACCGTATTTTATTAGACGCACCATGTAGTGCGACCGGGGTAATTCGTCGTCACCCAGATATTAAATGGTTACGCCGCGACAGTGATATAGCCCCGTTAGTACAACTGCAATCGGAAATCTTAGATGCGATGTGGCAGCAGCTCAAACCAGGTGGCACACTGCTATACGCAACATGCTCGATTTTACCGGCAGAAAACAGTGAACAGATTAGTCAATTTGTAGCACGCACTTCAGATGCCGTATTGGTGCCACTAAATGCAGACAGTGATGATCAAGCATTTAGCTGGCAGATCCTACCGAATACGCAAGGTATGGATGGCTTCTTCTACGCTAAGTTACAAAAAAAAGCCTAACCGTATAGTCTTTATAGCCAGTTGA
This sequence comes from Moritella sp., assembly GCF_033791185.1. Lineage (GTDB taxonomy): Bacteria > Pseudomonadota > Gammaproteobacteria > Enterobacterales > Moritellaceae > Moritella. The sequence continues at coordinate 9,480 of NZ_JASJHF010000016.1, forward strand.
TGAATCAACATCAATTGGCTATAAACTATTGCCGTTATTCAACTTTAGCTTAGAATAGCGTTATCAAAACAGATCACGACAATTTTATTTGGTGCGAGGTTAAATGAAAATTATCATTATCGGTGCAGGCCAGGTCGGCGGCACACTAGCTGAAAACTTAGTAGGTGAGAATAATGACATTACCATTATCGACCGCGATGGCAACAGCCTAAGAAACTTACAAGATAAATTTGATTTACGTGTTGTTGAAGGTCATGGGGCAAATCCAGACGTACTGCGTGAAGCAGGCGCTCAAGATGCCGATATGCTTGTGGCAGTAACCAACGATGACGAGACAAATATGATCGCCTGTCAGGTGGCTTATACCCTCTTTAATACCCCAAATAAAATAGCGCGGATCAGAAACGAATCTTATCTAAATCACAAAGAAACTTTATTCCATAATGGTGCGATTGCAGTCGATCATTTAATTGCTCCAGAGCAACTGGTTACCGATTATATTAAACGTCTAATCGATTACCCTGGCGCGCTACAAGTAGTCAACTTTGCCAATAACAAAGTCGGACTGGTGGCATTAAAAGCCTATTACGGTGGTCCGCTGGTTGGTAATGCATTGGCAGCATTACGTGAACACATGCCTAATGTTGAAGCGCGAGTCGCGGCTATTTTCCGCCAAGGTAAGCCAATTCGTCCACTCGGCACTACTATTATTGAAGCCGATGATGAAGTTTTCTTTGTATCGGCAAGTAATAATATCCGCGCGGTAATGAGTGAGCTACAAAAACTCGAGAAACCTTATCGTCGTATTATTATTGCTGGCGGCGGTAACATCGGAGCGGCCTTAGCAAGTCGTTTAGAACGTGATTACTCGGTCAAACTCATCGAGCGCAATATAACTCGTGCAGAGCAATTATCAGAAATGCTTAACAACACGATCGTGTTCTGTGGTGATGCATCGGATCAAGAACTGCTTAATGAAGAACATATTGATCAGACCGATGTATTTATTGCCGTGACCAATGATGATGAAGCAAACATCATGTCGGCTATGTTAGCTAAACGCATGGGCGCGAAGAAAGCCATGGTGCTGATTCAGCGTGGCGCATATGTGGATCTCGTGCAAGGCGGAACTATCGATATTGCCATCTCACCACAACAAGCAACTATTTCGGCGTTATTAACACATGTACGCCGTGCCGATATCGCCAATGTATACTCATTACGTCGTGGCGCTGCAGAGGCAATTGAAGCTATTGCCCACGGTGATAAATTAACATCGCGTGTGGTTGGCCGCGCAGTCGGCAGCTTGAAATTACCAGTAGGCACTACGATTGGTGCTATTGTGCGTAATGATGCCGTATTAATTGCCCATGATAAAACAGTGATTGAACAAGATGATCACGTGGTGATGTTCCTAGTTGATAAAAAGTTCATCCCTGATGTAGAGAAGCTTTTCCAACCTAGTCCATTTTTCTTATAAACACGTACAGAAGCTTGTTTCATGGTTAATTTAAAACCCATATTGTTCATGGCAAGCGTGGTATTACGCGCCCTTGCCTTATTTATGATCGCACCATTGGTATTAGCGGTATATACCGATGGCCATGGTGTGCCCGAATTCTTTAAATCCATCATAATCACCACCATTGCATCCGGTTTATTTTGGCATAAAGGTCGCTCAAAAGAATTCAAACTAGGTATCCGCGAAATGTTTTTGCTGACCACCTGTGTCTGGATAATTGCGTCCGCCTTTGCCGCTCTGCCATTGATGCTGATCCAGCACATTAGCTATACCGATGCGTATTTCGAAACCATGTCAGGTATCACCACCACAGGTTCAACCGTATTGTCGAACTTAGATAGCACCGCACATAGCGTATTGTTATGGCGTTCAATTCTACAATGGTTAGGCGGCGTTGGCTTTGTGGTGATGGGCGTTGCTGTATTACCTTACTTAAATGTCGGTGGCATGCGTTTATTCCAGACCGAATCATCCGATTGGTCAGACAAAAATACCGCTAAAACACAGCATACCGCGGCCTACGTGATGTATGTGTATTTAAGCCTAACGATACTGTGTTACTTCGGTTATTTGGCCGCAGGGATGACAAGCTTCGAGGCCATCAATCATGCGATGACCACGCTGTCGACGGGCGGTTACTCGACCTCCGATCAATCGATGGCGCACTTTTCTAATATAGCGCAATGGAACGGCACCTTCTTTATGTTCTTAGGCGGCCTGCCATTTTTACTCTTAATCAGCGCCATCCATCGCCGCAATATAAAAATATTACTCAAGGATGCGCAAATAATCGGGTTTGCTAAATTAGTCGTTATCATGACATTAATAATGTCGCTTTATCTGTGGCAAAAAGATGTCTTTGATCTAACCGATGCAATACGAATCAGTATGTTTAATATCGTTTCCATAGTGACAACCACAGGGTTTGGCTTAACCGACTTCGGTTCTTGGGGGGAGTTGACCACCGTACTATTCGCAGGTTTAATGTTCACCGGTGCTTGTTCGGGATCGACGTCAGGCGGTATCAAGATCTTCCGTTTTCAGATCGCGTTTACTTTATTTCGCAAGCAAATGTCACAGCTCGTGCATCCATCAGGGGTATTTAGACAGCACTATAACGGCCGCAATGTAAATGATGTCATTGTCCGCTCCGTAGTGGCCTTCGCGAGTGCATTTATTGCCACCATTGCGATACTGGCTGCATTATTAAGCGTGATAGGATTAGACCCTATCACTAGTATCACCGGCGCTATTACCGCCGTCGCAAATGTTGGTCCAGGATTAGGTCCTGTCATTGGTCCATCAGGTAACTTTGCGAGCTTACCTGATAGCGCAAAATGGGCGCTAAGCTTAGGTATGCTGATGGGACGATTAGAGATCATGACCGTATTAGTACTCGTCACCCCAGCATTTTGGAAAGGTTAAAATAACGCACTCAATAACACATTAAACCGGCTCATCACTCGACGTGGTGAGCATTGCTCTTTTCAACCAATTCTAGCGGTAATGGTTTTTTAACTTCCACTCCTAAATCAACAAATTGCTGGGCTTGTTTAATTAAATTCCCCTTACCCGAACTTAACCGTTTCATCGCCGAATCGTAGCTATCTTGGGCTTTGCCCAACGCTGAGCCAACGTCTTGCATATCGTGACTAAATAAACGTAATTTCTCGTAGATCTTACCCGCACGTTCAGCGATTAATTGCGCATTCTGATTCTGCCGTTCATAGCGCCATAAATTATCAATGGTGCGTAAGGCAATAAGTAAGTTAGTCGGGCTCACCAGCATAATATTATTATCCAATGCAAATTTCATTAAACTCGGGTCAGCTTCTAACGCAGCAAGAAATGCTGGTTCAACAGCAACAAACATCAGCACATAGTCCAACGTTTTCAAGCCTTGTAATAAATGATAATCCTTACGCCCTAACTCGCGAATATGGCTACGCACAGAACTCACATGCTCTTGTAATGCTTGTTTTCGTGTAATGTCATCATCTGCATTAAAGAAACGCTCATAGGCCGTTAATGACACCTTAGAATCCACTACCACATCTTTATCTTGCGGCAAATGTACAATCACATCGGGCTGAAAACGTTTTCCATGCTCGTTGTTCAAACTCACTTGCACATCGTATTCATGGCCTTCACGTAATCCTGACTCCGATAAGATCCGCGCGAGAATGACCTCCCCCCAATTGCCTTGTTGCTTGTTATCCCCTTTCAGCGCTTTGGTCAGGTTGGCAGTTTCACTCGACATCAGCAGATACACTTGTTGTAACCGTGCGACTTCAGACTGCAAGCTGTGGCGCTCTTTCGCTTCATTGGAGTAAACATCTTGAACTTGTTGCTTAAAGCCCTCGAGTTGGGTTTTTAATGGCGACAACAGTAATTCCACACTAGACTTATTTAGTTCTTTGAAATTGTCGGTTTTACTATCAAAAATCTTATTGGCTAGGTTTTCAAATTGTTGCTGTAAGCGCTGTTCTGACTGGGATTGCAACGCTAACTTTTCTTCACTGGCTTGACGCTCGGTCTGTAAGCGAATATCGCTTTCACGCAATCGTGACATTAATTTAATCAGCTGGTTGTTTTGAGATTCCAATTTTAACTTGTTGCTTTCATGCTCTTGCTGTAACTGATCATGTGCATAATTGAGGTTATCTAACTGCTGCTCTAACAGCTCAACGTCATGGTTTAAGGTTTGCACCGACAACGTTGCTAGCAGGCTTTTACGCATCGCCATTAGCGCACAAACAATAGCAACACACGTCGCGATAATATAAGGTAATACAGGAAACAAAATAGTTATACTCATCAGGTTGGTTAACTACGGAAAAAAGAACGGTTAGATAATGCACTATCAAGGTACAACCAAATAGCCAGGCAGCCGAGATAGAGAAAAAAGATGATCCACTTATGATAATTCGCACCAGAGTCAATCGTGCTAAAAGGCGTATCGCTAATGACACTGTATAACCAGATCGTCAGAGGAAAAAATAGGATAACGAGTAGCTTCCAAATGATCTTTAATGTCGGGCGGTGAACCGTTATCGCTTTCATTAAATTTGTCCCTAAATATCACCGTAAACGATGCGAAAATAAATGGTGATGTTAGCCTAACATGGTTAAGATTAAAACTAATCTACTAAGGATAATCATAATCAAAGCACATTTCAGGTAAAATTATACGGATTAATTCGTCATCCCCCTTGAAACGAGACAAAATACCCCAATTTGTAATTTTCAGTTATTTTTTGCCAAAGTAGGGTCAACAACCCTATATTATGGACAATCAAAATGTCGATTATGCTAATCAATTATAATCCGAATACGAAATAGGTAATATATATGAGCGATTTTATGAATGAAGGCCAAGTTGCCTATTTCAAAGAGAAACTAGAAACAGAGCAACAAGAGATCTTAGCACGCATCGAAAACCAATCAACCAACGTTGTGATCTCGGACAGTAACGAGATGGCCGATGAAATTGATCGTGCTGCGATGGAAGAGGCACACCGTCTTGAACTAAACCGTATCGATCACGATAAACTGCACATTAAAAAAATCGTTAAAGCACTACGTCGTATCGAATGTGGTGAATACGGTTATTGCGATAGCTGTGGTGATGAAATATCAATTAAACGCCTACAAGCACGCGCTGAGTCGCGTTTATGCTTAGAGTGTCAGTCTACTAAAGAATTTACTGATCACAGCTTATACCGCCGTTAATCCTAAGCACAATCGAATAACCAACTCTGGTTGTTATCAATAAAAAAATAAAAGATGGAAGGTAATAACAAACCGATGTTATTGCTTTCCTCATTTATCGAACCGTATTAATCTGTACTATCAAACACCAAACCGCAATAGGAATGCATCGATGTTAAAGCCATTGTCAGTTAATTTTAAAAAGCTCAGTTTATTTACATTACTTGTCAGCAGCGTTGCGTTAAGTGGTTGTAGTGATGATGAATCTGGTAAAATAAGCTTGGGTTTATTCACCACTAAAGATATTAAAATCAATACTTTTATAGACCCCAAAGTACCCGGTGTTACTTGCCACGTTAGTCATATTGAAGCTGATTTAGATTTTTCTGATCCGTCTGATATGGGCATTGCATGTCGCCAAACAGGTGAGATCACGGCTGCGATGTTAGCGTCGGTTGATACCTCTAAAGGTGGTGAAGTGATCTTTAAACAATCGAAGAGCATCTTATTTAAATCGCTAAAAATACGTCGTATATATGATGCCGATAGCCAAAGTTTATTGTATGTGTCGTACTCGACCAAAGAGATAAATGGCAGCTATAAACACTCGTTATCAACAGTACCATTATGGGCAACTAAAGCTTGGCAGACACCAGCAGTGCCAGTAACACCATAATACCTATCGTACAGTAATCTAAATAGCATAAAGCCACTGTCATCAGTGGCTTTATGCTTATGTTCATAGGCTGTCTTGTGAACTTAAAATGCCGCAATGACACCCATGCCAATCACTTCAGAAAACAATAGCAATACCGTTGTCAGTGACACCATGTTTGGGGTGTACTCTTGCTTAGTATAAAGTGGGATAGTCCACACAGCTAACGCCAGCAATAAGATAATCGCACGGTAAATCACAAACTCTTGGATCAAAACCATATTGCTTGACCCTGTATGCATGCTAGCAACAACCAGCAGGCCTATCATCAGCAATACACTAGTAGCGATACCAACGATAGGTAAAATAACATTAAATGCCTGTAAGCGATGCTTTGCGCGCAATAATATGACATGTGCAAATACCGCCCCCAACAATACCGATTCGAGCAGTAATAACGGTTGCTGTTGCTGCCACAATACTAATAACCCAGTAATAACAGCCAGTGCGATAGGCAAACGTAACCAGGTAGTTGGTATTGCCCGTTTACCTTCTAAGCGAGATTGAATTAGATTTTGCATTATACCAATAAATACTGCGACACCACCGATAACCAAAGTTAACGTTGTCGCATAAACTTCAATACCAATCATCAGGCCTAACGCCAATACCGCCCAAATTGAGATCATATTTTCGGTAATACGTTTTCGCTGGCCAGGACATACTTCGCCTTTTGATAATACCAAGGCTAAAAAACACGCGGCCGCAATCGGCATCATTACAATGATAGGATAAATTTGTTGGTAAAAACTGATTTCAGTCACGCGACGATCCGTTAGTGAATTAATGAGGTGCGAGATTATATCAGTGTCGTCGTAAGGTGATAATCAATAATTGCTTAAAAGTAGATTTTACCAAGAGAATAAAAAGGCAGACAAAAAAAAGCCCATTACCGAAGAATGGGCTTTACCTACTTACTTTAAACTTTCTGACCATGCTCTTGCTCTGAAATTAATGGTTCAACACCTAATATACGCGAAAGTAAATCGACGTCATTAAGATTATCATCAGCCAATTGCACGCTGAGTAACAATGATTCAAATTTACTTTGCTGTAATATTGCCGAGATCCCGGTCATACCTCCAGCTGTTTTTAGCAGTGATGATATCACTGTATTCGCCCCTAATTCTCTTTGCTCTGTCTCGAGTATCCCATCCATAACTCCCCCTACTAGCTCCCCAAGTGCCCCTGATTTCTATCCCTTAGAAATATAGTGAATGGTTATAAAAGCATATTCACCTACGCAGGGAAATAGCCAAATTGAGAGTTTGAGAGGTAAAACGGATAAATGACCAGCTGTCGTATCAAGGTGAATAAGAACTGTGAAGTCGGCGCAAATAAATGATATGAATTAGTTCTTTAACATGAAGGAAATATCAATGGATAAATCAAAGCGGGAAGAAGTGCAACGTCAGAAACGAAAAAAGCCTGCTCAATGAGCAGGCTTTTCGAATAAGTGGTCGGTGATAGAGGATTCGAACCTCTGACCCCCTGGTCCCAAACCAGGTGCGCTACCAAGCTGCGCTAATCACCGAAC
>NZ_JASJHF010000017.1:0-3732 GCF_033791185.1 Moritella sp.
AATGCCGATATTAAGCTCACCGACTAAATCGGTGTTGATGGCGTTAACCTGTGCTTTAAACGTGGCTAAACTACTGAGTAACTGTAGCGTTGATTGGTATACTTGTTCGCCTTGTTCGGTGATTGAAAATCCCGAACGACCACGATGACACAAGCGCATCTTTAATAAGCTTTCTAATTCACTAATTGCTTGGCTGATCGCCGGTCGACTAATATTTAGCTCTACTTCTGCAGATGCAAACCCGCCTGATTCAACCACTACTTTAAATATCCGTAAAATACGAATGTGGGCGTCACCCAATTGTCTTGGTAATAGATTTTTAGCTGTACTCAAAATATAAACTCTGCAAATAAAAGTGGCAAAACTATTAGTTAAGTATTTACTTAACTTAAGTTAAAAAAATATAGATTTAATAATCTAACAGTTAATGGATAATGAAATCAACTTAATAAACTTGTGCTGTTTGATAACGCGCAGGTTCAGACTCTTTCTATTGAGATGATTTATGAATAATGATCCAGCTTATTGTGGCTTAAGCCAAGAACAGTTAGATGCACATTGGATGCCTTTTACTGCGAACCGTCAATTTAAAAAAGACCCTCGTATGATTGTCAGTGCGAACGGTAATTATTATACCGACGCTCATGGCCGTAAAATATTTGACGGATTGTCAGGTCTTTGGACCTGTGGTGCAGGTCATGGTCGTGATGAAATTACCGAAGCTATCGCTAAGCAAGCCAAGCAGCTCGATTATTCCCCGGCGTTTCAATACGGTCATCCAAAATCATTTGAGCTTGCGCATCGAATCAGTGAGTTTATGCCTGAAGGTTTAAATAGAGTATTTTTTACTGGTTCTGGTTCTGAGTCTGTAGAAACCGCATTAAAAATTGCCCGTGCTTATTGGCGTAAAAAGGGTATGGCCTCTAAAACGCGATTCATTGGTCGAGCTAAAGGCTATCACGGTGTTAACTGGGGTGGCATTAGTGTTGGTGGCATTGGGCCGAACCGAGCAATGTTTGGTCAGGGTATTGATGCGGCGCATTTACGCCATACCATATTACCTGAAAATAGCTTTAGCAAAGGCATGCCTAGTGCAGGTGCTAATTTAGCAGACGAATTAGAAGATATGATCGCGTTACATGACGCGTCTAATATTGCTGCCGTTATTGTTGAGCCAATGGCCGGATCTGCGGGCGTAATTCCACCACCGATTGGTTACTTACAAAGATTGCGCAGCATATGTGACAAACACAATATTTTATTAATTTTTGATGAAGTTATTACTGCATTTGGCCGCATGGGCGCAAAAACTGGCGCAGAAGCATTTGGCGCAGTACCAGACATGATGACCATAGCTAAGCAAATAACCAATGGTGCAATTCCAATGGGCGCAGTAGTGTCAAAAACTGAAATTTATGACACCTTTATGGATACCGGTGGCCCAGATTATATGCTGGAACTACCACACGGTTATACCTATTCTGCCCACCCTATTGCTTGTGCAGCAGGTTTAGCGACATTAGATTTAATCGAAAGTGAACAACTCATTCAACGGGTAAATACTATTTCGCCTAAGTTTGAACAAATGTTACACGGCCTTAAAGGGTGTAATCATGTCAACGATATTCGCAACTACGGTTTAGCGGGAGCATTAACTCTTGCCAGTGCACCGGGCGAGCCGGCATTACGTCCGTATCAAGTTGCAATGAAATGTTGGGAGAAAGGTTTTTATGTACGCTATGGCGGCGACACTATCCAGTTAGGATTACCTTTTACCACCCAAGAACATGAAATAGACAGTCTGATGAATGCATTAGGCGAGTCACTGAACGAAATTTAACGCCATTTAAACTCAATTTTTAAGACAGTGATTTTTGCCAAATGGTATTAACACTGAATAAACACTATTTATAACTAAGGAATTTTTATGTCAATTGTTGGCCACTTCATCAATGGCGAGTCTGTAACATCAGGCTCTCGCACGCAAGCAGTATTCAATCCGGCCACTGGTGAGTCAGATAGAGAAGTATTATTAGCATCTAAAGAAACTGTAGAGCAAGCAATTGCTAGTGCAGAAGCTGCATTTCCAGCGTGGCGCAATACCCCACCAATCAAACGTGCTCGTGTTATGTTTCGCTTTAAAGATTTATTAGAGCAACATTCTGATCATATTTGTAAGCTAATTGGTCAAGAGCACGGCAAAATAAGCCATGATGCAGCGGGTGAACTGCAACGTGGTATCGAAAATGTTGAATTTGCTTGTGGTGCGCCGCAATTACTTAAAGGCGAGCACAGCCGCAACGTAGGACCTGGTATTGATTCTTGGAGTGAGTTTCAGCCACTAGGTGTTGTTGCCGGTATTACGCCGTTTAACTTTCCTGCTATGGTGCCAATGTGGATGTTTCCACTAGCAATTGTATGCGGTAATACGTTTATCTTAAAACCTTCAGAACGCGTGCCAAGTTCAACGCTTTATATTGCAAAATTATTGCAAGAAGCCGGTCTTCCTGATGGTGTATTAAACGTTGTTAATGGTGATAAAGAAGCCGTTGATACCTTGTTGTCTGACAATCGCGTTAAAGCCGTAAGCTTTGTTGGTTCAACGCCAATAGCCGAATACATATATGCTACAGCCAGTGCTAATGGCAAACGATGCCAAGCATTAGGTGGCGCGAAAAATCACGCGATTGTTATGCCTGATGCCGATATGGATAACGCAGTTAACCAGTTATTAGGCGCGGCATTTGGTTCTTCTGGTGAGCGCTGTATGGCGTTGTCTGTAGCTGTAGCGGTTGGCGATGACGCCGGTGATGCATTGGTAGAAAAAATGCAAACGGCAATGCAAGGCCTTAGTGTTGGCGCTCATGACAATGCCAGCAATGACTTTGGTCCGGTGATCACTTGCCAACATAAAGATAAAGTAAATGGCTTTATTGAGAGTGCTAAACAACAAGGCGCTACTGTTGTTGTCGATGGTCGTAACCCTAAAGTTGCAGGTTTTGATAATGGCTTTTTCGTTGGCGCTACCTTAATTGATGGTGTAACCCCTGAGATGGATAGTTATAAAGCCGAAATTTTTGGTCCTGTCTTACAAGTTGTTCGTGTTAAAACAATGCAAGAAGCCATGAAACTGATTGACGATCATGAGTACGGTAATGGTACATGTATCTTTACTCGAGACGGTGAAGCCGCTCGATACTTCTCTGATCACATTCAAGTAGGTATGGTTGGTATTAATGTACCTTTACCAGTACCCGTTGCTTATCACAGTTTTGGTGGTTGGAAGCGTTCATTGTTTGGTGATTTACATGCATACGGTCCAGACGGTGTACGTTTTTACACAAAACGTAAAACCATTACCCAGCGCTGGCCATCGAGTGGTGTGCGTGAAGGTGCATCGTTTGCTTTCCTATAGTTAATCGAGCTTAATATATGACCACTCAGTCAATAATTCGCTTGTCTGTAAACCCTGAGGGGTTTGCAGATAATGTTGATGAACTCGATGCCGATAGTTTTGCATCAGCTTTACCCACCCAACATAGTTTTGATTATGTGAGTGATGAGGAGCTTGGTGTTTATGTTGGCGTTTGGGATACCACCAGCATGCAAGAATCCGCCGGACCTTATGAGTTTGAAGAATTCATGGTGGTACTTGAAGGCTTTGCTGAAATAAAAAACAATAAAACTGACCAAATTACTAAAGTGTCAGCGGGTCAAGCATTTGTGATCCCT
>NZ_JASJHF010000018.1:0-5088 GCF_033791185.1 Moritella sp.
GCTGAGATTGGTATATACCGAAGCAATTGTTAACCACATCATTGAGACTATATCAGCTCAAATTTAGCCAGGGTAATTTCGGTATATTATTTCAGGGTCAATCAAGAATATGATAAAGAATGGTTAACGTTTTTTCGGAACCCAAGCCCAAATAAATTCAGCATTAATCGGTTCATTACCTTCACTATCGGTGATCACGACTGGCACTGAGATATCGCCTTTCTCAGTATTACGGATATGGTTAATCTGCTCATCCGTTAATGTTGCTACTGCCGTTAAATCGCCCGCAGCACGACGAACATAGTCAATATTCATATTTTTTAATAATGGAATACGGTTATCAGGTACATGCATACCAATTAGAAAACCAGTTGCCGATTCACCCAATAACGCCATCGCTGCCGCATGTACACCACCAATATGATTTTGTACCCGTTTACGGTTTTTTAAGCTGAGTTTAGAACCAGAAAAATCTAATTTATCGACACGTATTTTTGAGGTACCGGCAAATTTAATCACCTTGCCAAATACCAAAGACAATGCCGGTGCATGGCAACCTTTTGGCAGTAGCGTGACTTTCTTAACTATTTTACTGAGTTTATTATCGGCTTTCATATCAATCCTTGAAGTTATATTAGCTTCCAAAACAAATGCTTAGCTTAGCTTAGCTTCTCTTAACATAAGCTGTAAGTGACTAAGTACTATAGCAGTTAATAAATAAGCGTAATTGGTCTAAATGACATGGGATAAAAATTAGCGGCAATAAATGGATATATTTTGGAATTTTGGAATTTTGGAATTTTGGAATAATGTAGGTAATAAAGAGAGATAGTAAAGGGATGTTATCAAATAAGAAATTATAGGAGAAGAAATTGGAGCGGTACAAGAGGCTCGAACTCTTGACCTCAACCTTGGCAAGGTTGCGCTCTACCAACTGAGCTAGTACCGCTTCGTATCTTAGGTGCCGAATTATATAGAACCGACTGGGTTTTGCAAGCCTAGACCGAGGCTTTATTATAAAAAAACCTGAGATTGCCGAATGTTTCTACTATAAGGTCGTAAAATTATCGAACCAGTCGTTTCGGTGATTAAATTTTAAACATGTATTGACGATAGTGCTGTAATTCACCAATTGATTCACGGATGTCATCCAATGCTAAATGCAAACCTTGTTTGTGAAAACTAGTCACTACCTCAGGGCACCAGCGGCGGCCTAATTCTTTAATCGTGCTCACATCGACATTACGGTAATGGAAATAATCATCTAATTCCGTCATGTACTTAACCAAAAAGCGACGGTCTTGGCCTATGCTGTTACCACATAATGGTGATTTTCCAGCAGGCACCCACTGGCGTAAGAATGCCAGTGTTTGCTCTACAGCTTGTTGTTCTGTCACGTTACTGGCTAATACACGCTCAACAAGACCTGAATTGGTATGGTGGGTTGTGCACCACTCATCCATCTTATCAAGTTCGCTTTTATCTTGGTGAATAGCTAATACAGGTCCTTCTGCAAGAATATTTAATTCACTATCAGTGACGATAGTAGCAATTTCAATGATCAGACATTTTTCTGGATCAAGACCGGTCATTTCTAGGTCAATCCAAACTAAATTATTTTCATTAAACTGCGCTGCGTTGTCGGCAAGTTGCATAGAGGGGATCCTAATAGTTGTCGTGTAATCGTATGTTTAAGGTTATTATACCCAATCGACCTCGAAATGCGATGTTCAGCAACCGCTGTACTACAATACGCTTGTTACAACTCAGGAATTAAATTACCCGTGGCTAAAAAGAAACATTTAACCCAAGGTCAAATACGTCGCGTACGTAGCAACCAGACTAAACGTCTAGAAAAGCAAGATACTAAAGAATGGGATGATTCTCTTCTCGGCAAAAAGCAAGAAGGTGTGATCATTAGCCGTTTTGGTCAACATGCTGATGTAGAAGATGAAAATGGTGCCATTCACCGTTGTAATCTACGTCGTTCTATTGCGAGCTTAGTAACAGGTGACCGTGTTGTTTGGCGCTTAGGTAATGAACAGCTACAAGGCATTTCTGGTATTATCGAAGCAGTACACGAACGCAGAACCGTGTTAACGCGTCCTGATTTCTACGATGGTATTAAACCTATCGCAGCGAATATTGATCAAATTGTGATCGTATCCTCTGTGGTCCCAGAATTCTCAACCAATATTATCGACCGTTATATCGTCGCTGCCGAAGATGTAAAAATTCGTCCGGTGATCTTATTAAACAAAATTGATTTATTAACCACAGATGAATTGTTTACCATTAACCGACAATTACAAACTTACCGTGATATTGGCTATGAAGTATGGCAAGTATCCTCGCTCGAAGGTAAAGGCTTATCTGAGTTACAACATCTATTAAAAGATAATACCACTATCTTTGTTGGTCAATCCGGCGTAGGTAAATCATCACTGGTGAATGCGTTAATGCCTGAGCTTGATGTTGAGGTGGGTGATGTATCAGAAAAATCTGGTCTGGGTACGCACACCACAACCACTGCGCGTTTATATCATTTCCCATCAGGTGGTGATTTAATTGATTCCCCAGGGGTACGTGAATTCTCACTGTGGCACATGAAAGCAGAAGAGATCGCTAACGGTTTTATCGAGTTCCGAGATTTCTTAGGTGAATGTCGCTTCCGCGATTGTAAGCATAAGAACGACCCAGGTTGTGCACTACAAGATGCGATAAAACAGGGTAAGATCAAAAAAGTACGCTTTGACAATTACCTGCGTATATTAGAAACCATGTTAGACAATCGCCCTACTCGTCATGTACCGGTGCGTAAATAACTTATTTTATATACTATTATACGAAAATAATATTAACGTTGCCTTGCTAGTATAAATAGCAAGGCAGCCATTATCTGATTAAACTAATCGCGCAAATTATGACAACAGCTAATTCTGACAACAATAGTCAAAGTTGTTACAATGGCGTTAATTCTATTTAATTATCATTATTCAACAATTTAAGAGGCTCTCAGGTGCTAGACAAGCTAAAAGTTATTGCCCAATACTGCTTTCCTCAACACGGTTTATCTCGTCTTATTGGTTTATTTGCAGCCGGCGCGCATGGCAAACTAACCACCAATGTAATCACTTGGTTCATCAAGCGTTACAATGTCAACATGGATGAAGCAAAACATTCAGACCCAGCACACTTCCAAACATTTAACGACTTCTTTACTCGTGAATTGAAAGAAGGCGTACGCCCAATCAATGCCGATGACAACATGTTATGTCAACCGGTAGACGGCGCAGTAAGCCAAGCAGGTCCAATTACCCAAGGTCGTATTGTCCAAGCTAAAGGTCATGACTACAGTGTTTGTGAATTGTTAGGTGGCGATCGTCAACTAGCCAACAAATTTGAAGACGGTGACTTTGCCACGGTATATTTATCGCCTCGTGATTATCACCGTATTCATATGCCAATTACTGGCACCTTAAAAGAAATGATTTTTGCGCCAGGAGATTTATTTTCAGTTAATCCACTGACGGCGCAAAATGTACCGAATTTATTTGCTCGTAACGAACGTGCTATCGCTATCTTTGATACCGAAGTGGGTCCGTTTGCCATGGTCTTAGTTGGCGCAACAATCGTTGCTTCCATTGAAACAATCTGGCACGGCACAGTAGCCCCATCGAAGAATAAAGAGATCGTGCGTTGGACCTATGAAAACCAAGCACCAATCGTGATCGAAAAAGGCGCGGAAATGGGTCGCTTTAAACTTGGTTCAACTATTGTTGCCGTGTTTGCTAAAGACGCGATTGAGTTTGTTGATGAACTACAGCCAACAGCACCAACGATGATGGGTGAAGCATTCGCTCGAATCAAAGCTAAATAAGCGCGTCTGTTCGCTCGATTAACCCGTTATACATCATGCTATAACGGGTTATATTCACCACACCACGCTAACATTCGACAATTAATTCTCCTATAACCAAAACATCTATATACCTAGTTCGACAACAATATCGACAATAAAACCATTACTCATAATGCCAATTGATCTGGCTAGCTGTTGCAAGGATGTAAGCAATTAATGGAACAACGTAAACAAGGCCTCTGGGCTCTGCACTCAGCGACATTATTACTGGGCGGCACGACATTATTTTCTAAGCTGATCCCATTGAGCGCCCTTGATATCACTATTATTCGTTGTGTGATCGCAGCGGCAGCCTTGTGTTTATTATTAAAAGTAACCAAGCAGCCACTACGATTAAACAAGTTAGCTGACTACGCCTGGGCAGTATTACTTGCTGCATTGGTTGGCGGGCATTGGGTTACCTTTTTCTTAGGCATGCAACTGTCGACCATTGCGATTGGACTTATTGCCTTCTACACTTATCCTGTAATGACGGTATTTTTAGAGCCCTTATTTAACAAAGAAAAAATCCAAGGGCAAGATATTGCCTCTGCCTTAGTCGTGCTAGTCGGTATTAGCTTATTGGTGCCTGAACTGTCTTTAGAAAATGAGGTGACTCTCGGTATTATCAGCGGCATTAGTTCGGCATTACTGTTTACTTTAAGGAATATTCTCTACAAACGTAAGCTTTCACATTACAGCGGCCCCCACACCATGTTTTATCAAACATTATTAACCGCATGTATGCTTTCGCCATTTTTGAGTGTAGACTTAGCGGCTATAAATAATGACAGTTGGACGTTATTAGTGGTGTTAGGAATTTGCTTTACCGCATTGCCACACACACTGCTAGTTACAGCATTACGTTACCTAAAAGCCAAGACAGTCGGACTTATCTCCTGCTTACAACCGCTTTATGGTAGTTTGCTCGCGATCCCTTTTTTAGGTGAAATCCCCAATGCTGCAACCATCATGGGAGGAGTATTAGTGGTATCAGCCGCCCTCTTTGAAACATACCATGCAGGAAAAAAATAGTACCCGATAGCGTATGTTGACAATGGATAACATTAACTCAATCGCGTTATTAGTCGTACTTATGAAATATTATGATGACTAAAAATTATGTAATTTTACTTATTCTATTTTCATTATTTATTATGCCAGTTCAGGCACAGCTTAGTTATGGT
>NZ_JASJHF010000019.1:0-24168 GCF_033791185.1 Moritella sp.
GCTCATTATTCTTTATTTGTATTATATTAATAGTCAAAAAATGAAATTACAGCGCCAGAATGTTGAAGAACTAGAGAATAATCATAATATTCACGCCAATACCGGTTTGAATAACATCCATAGTCTGGATCAATACATCCCAACACCATTGCAAGAAGCCAGATTCTATTCTGATTGGGAGTATTCAGATAAACAAAATAGTGTGCATAGCTGTGCCATTATCAGTCTCGATTTTTTACCACTTTTACGTCAGAAATACAGCCTTTCAATGGTAAATAAGATAGAAGCCGAATTAGGCTCTTATTTACGACAACAAACAAATGATTCAGAACGATTATTCCAATTGAACGACACCCAGTTATTGCTGGTGAGAAAGGTAAACAAAAATTACGACCCTGCGATCATCGCCAACCATATTCTCGACTTATTTGAAGCATTTGACTGCAGCTTTAATTTTGATAAAAAAGTGTCTATAGGCATGGTTTCACACCCGTTCTTATTTAAGTACCCTACCGCAATAGACAGTAAAAAGTTGTTAAACATTGCGACGTTAGCTTTATCTGGCGCTACACAATTAAGTCATAAACATAATAAAAATAGCTGGGTTCAATTCAGTGCATTGACCTATACGCAGCCGGCATTTTTTCATGGTGACATTTGGAATCGTTCAAAACAAGCGGTTGAAAAAGGCCTGGTAAAAGTAACCTCATCAACAGACAAAAATGATATTAATTGGTTGTAATGATACATTTTGACACCAAACTATTTTATAGATGTATATATAGTGGTAAGCTAATATTTGATTTAGCCAATGTGAACAGTATTCATGCAGACATCACAAGATACGCCTTCAGTACCACCACACAGTGATAGCGACGGCTACAGTAAAATAAACACAGCAATGTTATTAGCATTTATCAACCGTTTACTGGGTGCAACCCGCGGTATCGATACGGAACTAAATATTGAAGTGGGTAGGCTGAAAGCGACTCTTGAACGCAGTACTTCTGATGATGAATTGAACACCCAAATCAAACATGTTGAACGTCAGATAATGCTGCAACCTAATATCTTATCTGACACTTTAAAAATTGGTGATGGTGCGACGATCCAAGCCGCTAAAGCATTAGCTAATTTATTACAAGACGATCCAAAACTGACCAGCGAACTGCAACTGCTATTAACAGAACCAAGAGCGACTGCCGTTGCCATATTACAAACTAAGGTTCAATCATTATTCTGTATCTATCACAGTGCAATTAAAAACTTACAAATAGCGCGCGATGGTAATAATGGTATAGCAATCAGCATCCATAAGAAAATATGTGATGATTTACAACGCTTAATCAACGAACTTGATTTTGCCGGAGGCTTTGGTTCGAATCTAAAGAAGATCCGTCAACGACTGTTGCAAGGTGTTGAAAGCCATGAATTAGTTGATATATGCTTGCAAATTATTAACAACGTTATCGAAGGTGCACGTGAAGAACGTCTGGCCTCAAAAACGTTCTTACATAGCGTAGTTGAAGAACTCAATAACATTGCTTACAAGTTTGATATTTCCTTAGTTGATAATAATAACATCAACAAAAAACAGCTGAACTTGTTAGAAAACTTAAAAGAACGTATTGATATTCTAGACCTTGATATCAGTACCAGTGAAAATTTAGCCGAAACTAAACAACATGTTCAGCAAGGGCTACAGATCATCTCCAACAGTATTCAGCAACAAGAACAATTGCTAGCAGAAAAAATCCAACTAGAACTACAAATCCAAGCAGTCCAGAAGCAACTTGAGGAACTAAAGAAAGAGACCTTGCAGCATACCCAGCGCCTCGAAGCGCAACAGCATAAGCTCTATCTTGACTCGCTAACGCAAGTGTATAACCGCACTGCACTAGACGAGCGTTTTAAGCTTGAATTTAAACGCTGGCAGCGTTATCAAACCAATACTACAATCGCCATGATAGACATAGATCATTTTAAGAATATTAACGATACCTTTGGTCATACCGCTGGTGATAAAGCCCTTAAAATTGTTGCTCGTGCATTGCAAAAATCAATTAAAGGCAAAGATTTTATCGCTCGTTTTGGTGGCGAAGAGTTTGTGATATTACTGGCCGATTTAGCACCTGATGAAATACAGGTTATTTTAGATCAATTACGTAATACCATCAAAAATATCCCTTTTAGATTCAAAGGAAAGCAGATCTCCATCACCATCTCTATTGGTGCGACGCAATTCTCAGCAGATGATAGCGATACCGTAGAACCTTTCGAACGCGCAGATAAAGCATTATACGAAGCAAAAAGCTCAGGACGAGATAAAGTCATCATTAGGATCTAAACTTAATGAGACCTGTGGCGATAAGTACGGACACATATACTTTTTAATCAATTATTTATACGTACTTGACGCCTGATTTCTGAGATGGAGTTAAGCTTATGATTACCCATATCAAACCGGTTGGTAGTATGGATCTGCTGTCACAGCTTGAAGTGGATCGACTACAACAAACCGCCACCAGCGATTTATACTTATTATTTCGCAATTGCTCACTCGCGGTATTAAATTCCGGTTCTCGCACCGATTCCAGCAGTGAAATTTTACAAGCATTCCGCAATTTTGATATCAATGTAGTACAGCAGGAGCGCGGTGTTAAACTCGAATTACATAACGCCCCAGAGCAAGCGTTTGTCGATGGCGAGATTATCCGCGGCATCCAAGAACATTTATTTTCGGTATTACGCGATATTCTCTATGTGAATAGCTATATTGACAAAGTCCCAGTACCAAAAAAAGACTTATCCTCTTTTTTAACTAACCAAGTCTTTTCTATTTTACGTAATGCTCGCGTGATCAAATCTGACTCTGATCCCAACATGGTGGTTTGCTGGGGTGGCCACTCCATCCGTTCTCCTGAATATGAGTATGCCAAAGCCGTTGGTCATGAGCTCGGCTTGCGGGAGATGAATATATGTACAGGCTGCGGACCTGGTGCAATGGAAGGACCGATGAAAGGTGCAACCGTTGGCCATGCCAAGCAACGGGTAAAACAGCGCCGCTATCTTGGTTTAACCGAGCCCAGTATCATTGCAGCAGAGCCGCCAAATCCAATCGTTAATGAATTAGTGATCTTACCGGATATCGAGAAACGCCTAGAAGCCTTTATTCGCCTTTCCCACGGTATCATTATTTTCCCTGGTGGCGCAGGTACCGCCGAAGAGCTATTGTATTTACTTGGCATCATGATGCATCCCGAAAACAAGCGCCAACCACTGCCCATCGTATTAACAGGGCCAAAAGAAAGTGAAAAATACTTTGCTACGATTGATGAATTTATCGGTGCAACGCTTGGCTTTGAAGCACAAAAATATTATCAAATCATTATTGATGATGCCTCGAGTGCCGCGCAGATCATGAAAAAAGCCATGCAAAAGACCTACGAGTACCGCCGCGCCATTGGTGATGCTTACTCTTATAATTGGAGTCTTAAAATTGAGTTAGATTTTCAGATGCCATTTGTCCCCAACCACCAACACATGGCAGCCTTAAACCTTAACCTCGAACAAGCGCCTGAAGCATTAGCCATGAACCTGCGTAAAGCCTTTTCCGGCATTGTCGCTGGTAATGTTAAGGACTCAGGGATCAAGGCAATTGAAAAAAATGGACCATTTAAGCTACAAGGTGACGCCAAATTAATGCAATTAATGGACAATTTATTAAAAAGTTTCATAAAACAGAACAGAATGAAGCTTCCAGGTAGTAAGTATGAGCCTTGTTATGAAATAATTAAACCTAGCTAACTTTGATGAAACACGGATATGGCCCAAAATCACTTATTAATAATCGATGCGTTAAACCTGATCCGTCGAGTTCATGCAGTACAACTCAACCAAAGTAACGATCCGGTTGCGCAAATCAGCGCAACCCGTGAAACCATTAAGCACGCCGTTAGAAAACTGTTATCCATCACCGCACCTACCCACGTAGTGGCGGTGTTTGATGCTGAACAAACAGGTTGGCGTCATGACATTTATCCCGACTACAAAGCCAACCGTAAACCCATGCCAGACAGTTTGCAGCAAGCATTGACGCTTATCCAAGATGACCTTTGGGAGCTCAACGTCGACTCTTTATTAACCGAGCAAGATGAAGCGGATGATCTGATTGCCACGCTGGCAACCAAGATGTCAGCGCAACAGCAACCCGTGACAATCATCTCAACCGACAAAGGCTATTGCCAACTGCTAAATCCTTATATTCAAATTCGTGATTATTTTAATAAGCGTTGGTTAGATCAAGAATTTATTGATGACAAGTTTGGTGTACAACCACAACAACTTGCCGATTATTGGGCGTTAACGGGGATCAGTGGTAGTCATTTAGCCGGCGTTGCAGGCGTTGGACCAAAAACAGCAACACAATTACTTAATCAATATCCGCACTTAGATGCCATTTATGCCAGTACAGAATTAAAACCTAAATTACGTGAAAAACTCGATACACACAAGGAAATGGCTTATATCACTCAGCAACTTGCACAGTTAAAAATTGATATTCCACTCGGCTTTAATTTAAAAGACTTAAGATATCAACCTTAAATACGTGACGCTAACGCTTAATGATATAAATCGAGTATTCACACTAAGCGTTAATAGTATAAAAAAAGTTAAAATCTAGATCTATCTCTAACAAATCCATCATCCCCCCTGTTAAATACTCTATTTAACCAAATTACAGCAGCAACTGGATTAACAACCAATCAATATTTTGTTACCATATGGCAACAAAATATTTTCATTTGAAAGTAAGCTCAACTAAATAAGGAATATGTATGACACAAACAAGAATTACAGTGATCCCGGGTGATGGTATTGGTCCGGATATTATTGAGTCTGCAATTCAAATTTTAGATAAAGCTGGCTGTAACTTCGCATATGATTTTGCTGATGCCGGTCTTGCTGCGCTACAAACTTCAAGTGAACTGCTGCCAAAAACAACATTAGATTTAATTGAAAAAAATAAAATCGCATTAAAAGGTCCGTTAACAACACCGGTAGGTGCGGGTTTCACTTCAATCAATGTTTCATTACGTAAGCATTTCAATTTATACGCTAACTTACGTCCAGTGCTGTCTTTTAAAGGCACGCGTAGCCGCTATGAAAATATTGATATTATTACCGTGCGTGAAAATACCGAAGGTATGTATTCTGGTGCTGGCCAAGTTATTTCTGATGACGGCAGTGAAGCTGAAGCAAAAAGTATCATTACACGTGACGGTGCAGAGCGAATTTGTGTTGCTGCATACGAGTTAGCAAAATCAGAAAATCGTAAAAAAGTCACCGCTATCCATAAAGCCAACATTCTGAAAACAACATCGGGCTTATTCCTTGAAGTCGCACGTGAAGTTGCCAAACGTTATCCGGAAATTGAATCGGAAGAAATGATTGTCGATGCTGCATGTATGAATCTAGTTATGTACCCAGAGCGCTTCGATGTGATCGTAACGACTAACTTATTTGGAGATATTTTATCTGACCTATGTGCTGGTCTCGTCGGTGGTTTAGGTATGGCTCCTGGCGCAAACATAGGTGACGATATCGCTATTTTCGAAGCTGTTCACGGCAGTGCACCAGACATTGCAGGTAAAAATCTAGCAAACCCAACATCAGTGATCCTTGCATCTATCCAAATGTTAGAGCACTTAGGCATGAAAACTGAAGCTGATAACATCCGCAACGCGGTACGTGATGTGATTGAATCTGGCGATAGAACCACCCATGATCTTGGTGGTACACACGGAACGACAGACTTCACCCAAGCAATTTTAGAGCGTCTATAATACGCGCTAAAGCTCAATAGCGATTATCCCGCTATTCATGGTTCAGTTGCTGCGCATCCTAGATGTAAAGCAGCTGATTTCCGACTTTATAATACCGACCACCTTGGTAATATCCGCGTTCTTCATACTGCCGATATCGACTCTAATCATACACAATCCACTTACTGCCTAGTAATTTATCCATACCAAGCTATAGTTAAGTTTTCATCAGCCGATTGGTGATATATGCTAGCTAACGTTCTCTTTGCCATACTATTAATCAGCCTATGCTGTAGAATTACGTCAGCGGCAGAAGATCCGTTAAGAGCAAGTGTTGCCAACACACATTTATATAGCTATCCACATCAGGTGCTCCCCCCCAGCGCAGACCAAGTCACACCTCAGCTTGAATTCAAACAATCGATAATGGTGGTCAAAAAAAGTAAGCGTAAACGTAAGCATAAACGTACCGCACAACTGCAGCTGTTCAATATGTGGGTTGATCCTGATATTACTCGACTGTTTATTCCCCGACTTAAAGACATAGGCAGACTAAGCTTAAACTTGCATTACAGCTTGAAGCGCAGCCCTTACTTATTACTCGATTACGAACGTTTGACGATCAAAAGCAAAGTAAAATCTAACGGCATGTTACAGCACGAAGCTTATTATAATATGGGGATCGAAGGGGCAATCATTGGCGTTAAAGTCAGAGGGCAAGATCCGCAGCTGTATTTTCGCTACCGATTTAAATAAAAAAGCCATTAAATAGTTCTCAACAAGAATATTTAATGGCTTGGAGATAAGGGCAATATACCGGTATTGCCCTTATTGTTTTACCAGACTTATTTATCTTCTGGAATGAAATGTGCCCAAGCAACGTGTACAGTTACTTCGTCACGATCATGATAAAGGTGCTTAGCTTGGATCACAAAGCGATCATCAAGCTGCTTGTCTAAGATAGCCAAACAATCTTCTAATGTATGGTAACGACGCTTTAATGGCAGTTTAAGGTTAAAGATGGCTTCTTTACACCACGCATTCAATAACCACTTACACATAAGACGAGCAACACGTTCTGGTTTCTCAATCATGTCACACACCAGCATATCTACAGGTGGATTCTCAGGCACCTTGACTTTATTACCGTTTAATTTACGGTTAGTCCATGCGATCGTCGTTTTAGCTGGCTCATATTTAAAACCATCTTCTTCGTAATGCTTAACTTGACCGGTTTCCATCAAGCTTTCAGCCATTGCGCCATTATCAATCGCGACCACAAACATACTGCGTTGTACTAATTGATACGTCCAACCACCAGGGCAAGCGCCTAAGTCAACCGCACGCATGGCACCACCAATACGTCTATCCCACTGATCTGCAGGAATAAAAGTATGGAATGCTTCTTCAAGTTTTAATGTTGAACGGCTTGGTGCTTTTGCCGGGAACTTAAGACGCATAATACCCATAGGTAATGGCGAGTTGTTAAAGCTGTATGAGTAACCGATAAAAACACTGGTATTATTAAAGAAGAATACGTGTAGTACTGGACGGTTTTTGTTTTCTTTTGCCAATAAGTGATCGTTTTTACGCAATGACTGACGTAGTGGCACTGTGTACTTACGGCAGAATTTAGATAGCTCTTTACCTTCATTGGTATCAGGCATTTCTACCCGTAGCTCACCCATGCCTTCAATACCTTCACAAGCGGCAACCACAGGGTTTACACGGTCATAAAGTGGCATATCATCAACACGCGCATGCAGTGCAATCATTTGACGTGCAAAGATCAATGATGAAAGTGGTAATTTTTTCGCCAGTGTATCGACATCGTCAGCAGAGTGACATTCAAACACAACATAACCCGAGTTTGGCGTTACTTTAGCAAAACCATACGCCTCCATGGCTGTCGCTCGTGCTTGAATTTCAGCGGCACATTCTTTTTCATAACCAGGACGGCAATATAATAAAATACCATTCATTTTCTAATAACCTCATTTTCGCCATCAACACTGCTGACGATATATACTCAGTATAGAAACAATACCGAGACTACAAATACATAAAATATACCCAAGCCAGTGCAGAATAATCGCGTATCTTGAACTGGTTTGAATACAAAGCCGCACAGTCTAAACCCTTGACGATATAACACCAAGGATTTAGTGACTTCGTGATGAATTAATTCTCCACAAACTCTTGTTGCTCTTCCTGTACTAAAGACAGCATCCAGTCACGGAATGCCACAATCTTACCGAGTTCATCTTGCTCTTCTCGGCAAACAACGTAATAGGCGTTCTTACTCACTAATACTTCATTAAAAGGCCGTACCAGACGACCGGCATCAATTTCTGGTTGTGCTAATACGCTATGTCCTAACGCGACGCCTTGGCCATGCACAGCGGCTTGTAATACCATCGACGTATGACTAAAGATTGGTCCTTGATTAACATTAATATCAGTAATATTGGTTTGTTTAAACCAAGCCGTCCAATCTCGACGAGAAGTATCATGTAATAACGTATGTAATTTTAGGTCTCCGGGGGTTTTTAATGGTTTTGCACCATTAAGTAAACGTGGTGAACAGACCGGGACTAAGTATTCCGTATGCAATTTCTGGGCGTGTAAATCTTTCCACTTACCACGACCATAATAAATAGCCACATCGACATCATCGGTCAGTGAACCGTCATCCATATCAACGGCTTTAATACGCACATCGATATCAGGATAAAGATCTGAAAACAAAGACAGCCGTGGCACCAACCATTGAATAGCAAAACTCGGTTGCAGACTGACCGTCAACGACCCTTTCGCCCCTCTGGCTAATAAACGCTCAGTCGCATCCACTAATGAAGAAAAAGTATCTTTAATATCAAGAAAATAACTTTGGCCTTCTTCCGTTAAAAACAATGCACGGTTTTGACGACGGAACAATTTAATGCCCAAATACTCTTCGAGTGCTTTAATTTGGTGGCTGACTGCGGCTTGTGTCACATAAAGCTCTTCGGATGCGCGCGTAAAGCTAGAATGCCGAGCTGCGGCTTCGAAAACACGTAACGAATTTAATGGCGGAAGTCTGCGTGACATAGGGGCGTCCAGTTAGATGAGAAAAACTAATGTGAAACATTATAATTTGTCAGTTGCCAGAATACTAGAAAATAACTATAGTGCGCGTATGTATATAGGACATAATGCTTATTGCTACTGATTTTCATTAATTAGTATTATTTATATAAGTTAGTCTTTGTTATGTAATGTTGTGTTTGTTTGCTTAAACTTTTTGGTTTAGGCCTTTAAGTAGAAATTACTTATTTTCAAACCTTTGATCATACTCTTAATGCACTTGCATTATTCGTTCAAAGGTTTTTTAGCGCTGTATTATTACAGCGCTTTTTTTATGCCTAAAATTAATCGATATCAATCGCAGTAAAACTCTTCACCACGTCGTCAATCGCTTTTGCTTGAGCTAAAAATGCTTCTAACTTAGCAAATGGTAATGCCGATGGGCCATCACAACGGGCTTGTGCAGGGTTTGCATGCGCTTCAATAAATAGACCCGCAATACCTGTCGCTAAACCAGCATAGCTCAGTTCAGGTACTTGTTTACGACGACCACCAGACGCAGCACTACCCGCGTCACGCTGTTGCGTTGCATGGGTACTGTCTAAGATGATTGGTGTACCTTGTGTCATTTCTTTCATTACGCCAAATGCTAATGGATCTACAACTAGATTATCGTAACCATGGCAATGGCCACGCTCACATATGATCACCTGTTCATTGCCGCATTCGGCGAACTTATCAACGATATTACCCACTTGATGTGGTGACATAAACTGTGGTTTTTTAATATTAATCACAGCGCCTGTTGTCGCCATTGCTTGCACTAAATCGGTTTGACGCGCAAGAAAAGCCGGCAATTGGATCACATCAACAACATCAGCAACCGGTTGGCATTGTGCTTCAGTATGAATATCTGTAATGATTGGTACGTTGAATTCAGCTTTAACACGTTTAAAAATGTTTAAGCCTTGTTCCATACCTACACCACGGAAAGAGTGGATACTTGAACGGTTAGCTTTATCAAAAGACGCTTTAAATACAAAAGGGATACCCAGTTTATCAGTTACCGTCTTATACGCTTCTACAGCGCGTAGAGTCGACAGTTCGTCTTCTAATACATTGATACCACCAAATAACACAAATGGTAGATCGTTGGCACAAATAATATCATTACCAATTTTTACTATTTTTGCATTCATAATTGTTACCTTAAAGGGTCCATTTCAAATCAGTTAATGTTAATGAATCGTATCATTGGCGACAGCAAGTTCTTCGAGTTGTGCTGTTAATACCCGCGTGATCGGATCGTCTGGACATTGTTCAATAAAATAAGCAAAATCTTCACTTGCTAACTTTTTACAATCAAGTTGTTGTAACAAAAAGCCACGATCACGGATCTCATACGGTTCATCAGGTTCAAGTTCTAAAATTAAATCGATACAACGCAATGCATAGGAAAAGTGTTCATCACGAATTAACGCCGCTTTTAATACTTGTAATAAGCGCAGATAATGCATTTCATTATTAGCTTCTAACAAGTCATCATCGGTAAGCAACGCATGGTTACCTTCAATACCACGTAACAATACTTGTAACTTATGCTGAGTCAGTATTTGTCCATCGGCAGGATCGACATAGGTCGCATTTTTTTCACCGCCAAAACGTAGCACAAATTGACCAGGGAATAAGATACCTTTTACTTCGACTTCAAAATGTTCCGCAAAGTACATAAACACAGTCCCGAGTGACAACGGCACACCATTGCGACTGCTAATGACTTTGTGCAGTAATACGCTATCGAGTTCTAGCCACTTACGCCAATCGCCTGCAAAACCAAGCTGCTGATAAAACAAATACAATAACTGGTCTCGTTTTTCAACGTCGCAGTTAAAGCCTTGCATATCAACTTCAATTAACGCGATTAACTCATCGAGTTCAACAATCGCCTGTTCGAGTAACGGTTTCTCCGTTATCACTTCGATTGCTGAGAGTGTTGCGAGCATAACATTGTCGATCATTAACACTTCTTCTGCGAGCTCATCATCATATTCGTCGACCTGCTCACTATCAATGTCGTCATTATCTACCGATTCATCTACCGCTTCTGCCAGTTCTGTTTCTGCCAGCGCTGCATTTGCATCAAATTCCATAACTACCTCAGCAAATATGCTTCGCCGTTAACGGCTAGTGAAAACACATAAAATAACCAACCAATACTACCTGCAAATGCAAAACAGCGGAAAAATAAATTCTTCGCTTGCTGTAGTGACATAAACATCATAAAAATGATGGCCAGTGTCGATATTAATTTTTCGGTCATCACCGTATCTGCAAACGGCACACGACCTGATACCATGCATACTAAGGCAATCATCATCACAGTAAGCATGTCTATCACCTTACGTGATTTAATAAAGCCTGCATGCTCAAGATACGGTGATTGCTTCACAGTGAAGGCAAAGTTTATAAAATACATCAGCACACTTAATAACAGCGTCGCGATGTGCAGCGGGAGAACAATATCCATAATTAGACTTCTTTCCGTTGTCCGATAGTAATACGATCATTATTACCATAATCTTTATGAGTAATAACCTGGTGGTAATTCGCGGCGATAAATAAGTCACGTACCGCATCACCTTGTTCAAAACCATGCTCGACGAGTAACCAGCCATCCACATTTAAGAACGCATAACCGTGGCGAATAATATGCTTAAGATCAGCAAGGCCGTCTTCATCAGCGACTAATGCCGTTAACGGTTCAAAGCGTACGTCCCCCATCACCAGATGAGGATCATGCTCCTCAATATAAGGTGGGTTACTGACTATCACATCAAAGCGTTGCTCAGGCTCTAAAGGTTCAAACCAGCTACCTTGTAACACCGTGATCTCAAAACCACAGCGTTTCGCATTTCGACGTGCCAATGCTGCGGCACCTTGATTATATTCAATAGCGGTAACCGTTGCCTGTGGTGATTCCGATGCCAGTGCCAGTGCTATCGCACCAGTACCAGTACCTAAATCTAATACCTGGCAAGTTTCAGCTGGCATACAAGCAAGCGCTTGTTCAACTAATACTTCGGTATCTGGTCTTGGAATTAAGGTATCCGCAGAAACTTCTAATTCTAATGACCAAAATTCACGATAACCCAGAATATGCGCGACGGGTTCACCCGTCTGACGACGCGTGATGAGTGCAGAAAAACGGCTGATAATGTCATCATTCAGTTCTTTATCGTCCCAAGCGAAAAGATAACTGCGATCTTTATCTAGGAGGAAACACAGGATGACTTCAGCATCAAGCTTTGGGCTTTCGCTGTCAGTGAGCTGTTTACCAGCCCACTGCAGTATTTGTGCAATTGTTTTCACAGTACTCGATACACCTAGTCTGCTTCAGCAAGTGCCGCTAACAGATCTGCTTGATGTTCTTGAATGATAGGTTGGATCAATACATCTAACTCGCCTTCCATCACTTCGTTTAGACGGTAAAGCGTTAAGTTGATGCGGTGATCACTTACACGGCCTTGTGGGTAGTTATAAGTACGAATACGTTCAGAACGATCGCCACTCGCAACCAAGCTACGACGTGTGCTTTCTTCTTCAAGACGCACAACTTCATCTGCAGCTGCTTGAATACGTGCTTGTAGAATAGACATCGCACGCGCACGGTTTTTATGCTGTGAACGTTCATCTTGACACTCCACA
The DNA here is from genome assembly GCF_033791185.1 of Moritella sp. Lineage (GTDB taxonomy): Bacteria > Pseudomonadota > Gammaproteobacteria > Enterobacterales > Moritellaceae > Moritella. Next base: position 12,597 of record NZ_JASJHF010000019.1, read on the forward strand.
ACAGTCCCCGTAGGAATGTGGGTAATACGAATCGCTGAATCGGTTTTATTTACATGCTGACCACCGGCGCCAGATGCACGGAAAGTATCCACTTTAAGGTCGGCAGTATTAATACTGATCGCTTCTGACTCAGGGATTTCAGGCATAACAACGACTGTGCAAGCAGATGTATGAATACGGCCTTGTGATTCAGTTTCTGGTACACGTTGTACACGATGACCGCCTGATTCAAACTTCATGGTACCGAATACCGCTTCGCCTTCCATCTTAACGATAACTTCTTTGTAACCGCCTTGATCACTGTCGCTTAAATTCATTACTGACAAGCGCCAGCCTTTTTTCTCAGCATAGCGGCTATACATACGGTAAAGGTCACCAGCAAAGATTGCCGCTTCATCACCACCAGCACCAGCACGGATCTCTAAGAAGCAGTTATTACTGTCATTGGGATCGCGCGGTAAAAGTAAGATTTCTAACTCGTCACTAATGCGGGCAACAGCCTCTTTGCTTTCTTTGTATTCTTCAACAGCCATTTCACGCATGTCAGGATCATCATCCTTGAGCATTTCTTCTGCTGATTCGAAGTTTTCCTGTGCTTCTTGATATTCTTTAAAGCAAGAAACAAGTTCTTCTAATTGCGCGTATTCTTTAGTTAGTGCACGGTAACGGTCTTGATCACTAATGATCTCTGGCTCACTCAATAACGCTTGAACTTCTTCATGACGTTCGATTAAGGCTTCTAATTTTGTAATGATCGATGCTTTCATCTTTACTCTCGTATTACCGTTAAATAGATCACTGAAGTCTGACATAGGCTGCTTCAGCAATTGAATATGAATTATTTCTTTGTTGTGATCGGCAAGGATACCTATATGTAAGGAAATAGTCGATTGCTTTCCGAACATTTACCTTGGATAGAGTGAATATATACCAAACAATTTGAAATAGAGTGAGCGGTTGTTAATCGATAAAGGCAATCAACAACGGCTTACTTTAAGGAAGTGATTGTTACTCAAGCCCCACAACACGACGCACTAATAACAGTTCGTCATCTTGGTTACGCTTGCCTGCACCGACTAAGGCTTGTGTCGGTGCGTGGATCAACTTATTGGTTAACTTATTGGCTAATTCGGTAAGTACCCGCTCACCGTCAGCACCGTTTTGCATCGCGGCGATTGCTCTTTCGAGTAATATCTCTTTCTCAGCCATCGCGGCATTACGGTATTCTTTAATCGAATCAACACTGGATAATGACGCTATCCACTCTGAAAACAGCTTTGTTTCTTCGGTGATAATATGTTCGGCTTGCTGCGCCGCGTCTTGGCGGGCTTCTTTATTCTGCTCAATGATACCTTGCAGATCATCCACGGTATAAAGGTAGGCATTACCGAGCTCACCCACTTCTTCTTCAATATCCCGTGGCACGGCAATATCAACTAAAAATATCGGTTTTTGTTTACGCAGCTTCAACGCACTTTCAATCATACCTTTACCAATAATCGGTAAGGGGCTAGCTGTCGAGCTGATAACAATATCGGCATTATGCAAATGCTGTGGGATCTCTTCGAGTGTAAAGGTGGTCGCACCAAATTTATCACCCAAGGCTTGCGCACGAGAAACTGTACGATTGGCGACCATCATCTCACTGACATTTTGCTCGGCAAGGTGAGTGGCAACTAAATCAATGGTTTCACCCGCACCAATTAACAGTACCCGGGTTTTTGATAAATCATCAAAGATATGCTTACTTAAACTCACCGCAGCAAAAGCAACGGATACTGCATTAGCACCGATGTCGGTTTCGGTACGCACACGTTTCGCAGCAGTAAAGGTTTTCTGGAATAATTTATCTAAAGTTTGAGAAACAGAATCCAACTGTTTGGCTTTTGCAAACGCTTGCTTTATCTGACCTAAGATTTGCGGTTCACCTAATACCAGTGAATCTAACCCCCCTGCAACACGCATTAGATGATGCACAGCATCGGCATCATAATAACGATAAGTACAAGCCGCTAATTCATCGGCAGGCAAGTGATGAAAATCAACTAACCACTGACTAACACGTTCAGGTAAGCCTTGCTCAATCTTGCAATATATTTCGGTGCGATTACAGGTTGACACAATCACCGCTTCCGAGGCTACCCGATTGCCCATAATGCTGGCAAAGGCATCCTCAATATTGTCCGGTGAAAAAGCGACCTTTTCACGCAATGATACTGGTGCCGTATTATGATTTATACCAAGTGCTAACAGAGTCATGTATTACTTACAGTGAATAGTGGTAAAAAGAGCTAAGAGGGCCATTCTACGCAAAAAGTATGCATTTTTAAAGTGACAAAACCATGCATATCTGTTTTTATAAGCCCATGCTTGCTCTTTATCATCATTACTTTGTTTTTTTGAGTATCTTATGACATTTCAGCGTTCAATTTATATTATCTTGATGAGTATCTTACTCAGTGCCTGTAGTAGTACTACCACACAGTATCAACCGCCAGCTGGTAGCCCACAACAATTATGGCAGCAACACCAACTGCAGCTACAAGCGATTGAGACTTGGCAACTACAAGGACAAATCGCGTTTATTAGTCCTGATTCACGTAACTCTGCGACCTTAAACTGGCAGCAATATGTCAATGATTTCAAGATCAATCTCACCGGTCCATTTGGTATTCACGTACTGACCATTAAGCGTAAAGATAATATCTCCACGCTGATTTTAGATGATGACCGACAGTATCAAAGTAACAACACACAAACGCTGATTAACCAGCTGAGCCCCATTCCAATACCGGTTAATCAATTACGAGCGTGGATCCTTGGTGACCCACTCACCGATAACGTCACTCTCGATAGCTATGGTCGAGTAACGCAAGCCCTGCATCCACAAGGATGGGCAATCAGTTATACTCAATATCAATTAATCGATGCTATATGGTTACCTAAAAATATCGTCATCAAACAAGACGCTCTGCGTATAAAAATCACGACTCGAAACTGGAAGTTAAATGCAACACAAGATTAGCTATTGGTCAGCACCCGCAAAATTAAATCTTTTTCTGTACATTAATGGTCGCCGTCCTGATGGTTACCATGAACTACAAACCTTATTTCAATTTATTGATATCGGTGATGAGTTAGCAATCAGCCCTAACCTCAATGACCGCATTACTATTACACCAGATATTCCCGGTCTGGCGGTTAGCGACAATATCATCTACCAAGCAGCAATGGTTTTGAAAACATATTCATCGTTACCGCTCGGTGCCGATATTAGCTTAACTAAGAATCTGCCCATGGGTGGCGGTCTGGGTGGCGGTTCTTCAGATGCCGCAACCACACTCGTCGCTCTCAATCAACTTTGGCAATTAAACCTTGATGAAGATCAACTGGCTGCCATTGGTCTTAAGCTGGGTGCCGACGTACCAGTTTTTGTCCGAGGTCATGCCGCATTTGCAGAAGGTATTGGTGAAGAGCTTGCCTCAATAGAGGTGGAAGAGCACTATTATCTTATTGCTGTGCCTGCAACACATGTCAACACAGCAAAATTATTTTCCGATCCAGAACTGATCCGCGATACCCCAAAACGCCCGCTGAGTCAGTTGTTAAGAGACGAATGGAAAAATGACTTTGAATCAACTGTGAAAAAACGTCATCCCGAGGTTGCAAAAGCATTAGAGTGGTTGCTAAAATATGCGCCATCTCGACTGACAGGTTCCGGTTGCTGTGTTTTCTCTGAATTTAAAACTAAGTCTGACGCATTAGCCGTATTAGCTAACGCGCCTAAAAACATGCAAATTTATCTTGCGAAGGGCTTAAATAAATCGCCACTATTGCATGACTTAGAAAGACAGGTTTAAATTTAGTTCAGTGCCGAACATATGTTAAATAAGTTGTTACCAAATTCTAAGAGATTAATGCTGGGGATCTCTACTAAACAGTTCGCTGTTTAGGAGTATAATTATATCCCAGCCAAATACATCGATTACCTGAGGTTACACCGTGCCCGACATGAAACTCTTTGCTGGTAACGCTACACCAGAACTAGCTAAAAAAGTTGCTGAACGCCTTTTCATCCAACTTGGTAAAGCCAAAGTTGGTCGCTTTAGCGATGGCGAAATTAGCGTTGAAATTGAAGAAAATGTACGTGGTGGAGATATCTTCATCCTGCAATCTACTTGTGCGCCAACTAATGACAACCTAATGGAACTAATCGTTATGGTTGATGCGATGCGTCGTGCATCTGCGGGTCGTATTACTGCTGTTATTCCTTACTTTGGTTATGCTCGTCAAGATCGTCGTGTACGTTCTTCTCGTGTGCCAATTACAGCAAAAGTTGTAGCTGATTTCCTTTCAAGTGTTGGTGTTGACCGTGTATTAACGGTTGATCTACACGCTGAACAAATCCAAGGTTTCTTCGATGTACCTGTTGATAATGTATTTGGTACGCCAGTATTATTAGAAGACATGCAAGAAAAGAATCTTGAGAACCCAGTTATCGTATCTCCGGATATCGGTGGTGTTGTACGTGCCCGTGCTAACGCTAAATTACTTGACGAAGCTGACCTTGCGATTATCGACAAACGTCGTCCAAAAGCAAACGTAGCACAAGTAATGCATATTATTGGTGACGTTAAAGATCGTGATTGTATCCTTGTTGATGACATGATCGATACTGGCGGTACATTATGTGCAGCGGCAGTAGCACTGAAGAAAAATGGCGCGAAACGTGTATTTGCTTACGCAACTCACCCAGTATTCTCAGGTAACGCTGTAGAGAACCTACGTAACTCTTGTATTGATGAATTCGTTGTAACAGACTCAATACCACTCTCTCCAGAAGTTGCTGCTCTACCAAACGTACGCGTATTAAGCTTAAGCCCTATGCTTGCTGAATCAATTCGCCGCGTTAGCAACGAAGAATCAGTTTCGGCAATGTTTAAATAATTTAGACTACTTTTTAAATAATTTTTAAAGAGTTCGCTAACTAAAATTTAAACACTGTAATAAACCGAGTTTGCTACTGCCAAGCTCGGTTTTTTTAGTTCTATCACTCCCCAAAGCACAACATAACAACACCCGCTCAAACCTTTCACTCACTCGTCAGTTGAGGTTTGCCCTGACACAGGGTAAAATAGCGCGTTTTTTATTCAATGAGTAACAGAGCCATTGGCTCAAGCACTCATTAAGCAATCATTACAGCAATATAGGTATACCATGAGCAACGACATTCGTTTAATTGTCGGCCTGGCTAATCCAGGACAAGAATACAGCCGCACCCGTCACAATGCTGGCGCTTGGTTTATTAACGAATTAGCAAAATGGCATAATACGCAATTACGTGAAGAAGCGAAATACTTTGGTTATACCGCCCGTATCAATGTAGCTGGCCAAGATGTGCGCTTATTGGTACCGACGACTTTCATGAATTTAAGTGGAAAGTCAGTCGCGGCGATTGCCAAGTTTTACCAGATTGATGTGACCGAGATTTTAGTGGTTCATGATGAATTAGACTTACCACCCGGCGTAGCTAAATTTAAACAAGGCGGCAGCCACGGTGGTCATAATGGTCTGAAAGACATTATCAGTAGAATGGCCAACAGCAAAGAATTTTTCCGTTTACGTATAGGCATTGGCCATCCCGGTAGCAAAGAAAAAGTAACCGGTTATGTACTTGGCAAAGCACAAAAGATAGAACAAGAACAAATGGATGCAGCAATTGATGAAGCAGTGCGCTGTATTGATATTTTAGCTAAAGACGGCATGGTCAAAGCGATGAGTCGTTTACATACGTTTAAAGCGCAATGATTAATAAAAAGAAGTAATTAAACACATACAGATAAATAACTTAACTGTATGAACCAATTTTAGTACATAGCAAATAAGGTAAAAATCATGGGTTTTAAATGCGGTATCGTAGGCTTACCAAACGTAGGTAAATCAACACTATTTAATGCACTAACACAAGCTGGTATCGAAGCTGCCAACTTCCCATTCTGCACAATCGAGCCGAACACGGGTGTTGTTCCTGTGCCAGATAAGCGTTTAGATGCACTATCTGCAATTGTAAACCCTGAGCGTGTATTACCAACTACAATGGAATTTGTTGATATTGCAGGCCTAGTAGCAGGCGCATCAAAAGGTGAAGGTCTAGGTAATAAATTCCTAGCAAACATCCGTGAAACGGATGCAATCGGTCATGTGGTACGTTGTTTTGAAAATGACAACATCATTCACGTTAACAACAAGATCTCACCATTGGATGATATCGAAATCATCAACACAGAACTTGCACTTGCTGACCTAGACAGCTGTGAAAGAGCACTGCTACGTTTAGCTAAAAAAGCCAAAGGCGGCGATAAAGACGCTAAATTTGAAGTGCCAGTAGTTGAAAAAATCATCGCACACCTTGCTGAAGGTGAAATGATCCGCTCTTTAGAACTGTCTAAAGAAGAGGTTGCGGCGATTGAATATATGAATTTCTTAACATTGAAACCAACAATGTACATCGCTAACGTTGATGAAGATGGTTTTGAGAATAACCCATTCCTAGATTCAGTACGCGAACTTGCAGCAACAGAAAATGCCGTGGTAGTGGCGATCTGTGCATCAATGGAATCGGATATTGCAGAACTGGAAGACGAAGAACGTGCAGAGTTCATGGAAGACATGGGTATTGAAGAACCAGGTCTTAACCGTGTAATTCGTTCTGGTTACGAACTACTAACATTGCAAACTTACTTTACCGCTGGTGTTAAAGAAGTGCGTGCATGGACTATCCCTGTAAACGCGACGGCACCACAAGCGGCAGGTAAGATCCACACAGACTTCGAAAAAGGCTTTATCCGCGCAGAAGTGGTTCCTTATGCAGCTTTCATTGAACACAAAGGTGAAGCAGGCGCTAAAACCGCAGGTCAATGGCGTCTTGAAGGTAAAGATTACATCGTTAAAGATGGTGATGTAGTACATTTCCGTTTCAACGTATAACGTTACTTAAGCTAAGAGCTTTCGATTTGCTCTAAAGTAAGCATAAAAAACGCTGGCAATTGCTGGCGTTTTTTTATTTCTGACCGCTCTAAACTCATTTTAATGTAAATAAAACAGCTCAATAGTAATTAAACAAGTGAATAGCAATTAAATTACCAAGTTTAGCGGTAATTAATAAAAATCCTAATTACCGCTTTCGATTATCAATAATTGCAGTTTTGCTACAAATAGCATAGAGTGACAACAGGATTCGTACAGAATTCCAACAGGCGCAGATAAAAATGTTTTTTAACTAAAAAATAGTTGACGAACTTCGCTGTAATTAGCATAATGCGCCCCGTTCCAACGAAACAGGCAACTGCTAGTCGGAATGCGATTTAAGATGGCCATGTAGCTCAGCTGGTTAGAGCACAGCATTCATAATGCTGGGGTCACAGGTTCAAGTCCCGTCATGGCCACCATCTTAATTCGAATTGTAGGGATATCGCCAAGCGGTAAGGCACCGGGTTTTGATCTCGGGATTCTGAGGTTCAAATCCTCATATCCCTGCCATTATATAAACGATTGGCTATTCATAGCGAGTTGTTAAATTTATAAACGCTGTTACTCATTAATTTGTTTAACACTACCAAGTTTATAAATATAAAGAATATTGTGCGGAAGTGGCGGAATTGGTAGACGCGCTAGATTTAGGTTCTAGTATCGCAAGGTGTGAGAGTTCAAGTCTCTCCTTCCGCACCATGCTTTAAGTACAACTCCGGTTGTATGAAGAATTGTAGGGATATCGCCAAGCGGTAAGGCACCGGGTTTTGATCTCGGGATTCTGAGGTTCAAATCCTCATATCCCTGCCATATACCAACACAGACTTCGGTCAGTGTTAACATTACAAGGTTTATTGAACTCTAACCATTCAATACTACCAACCTTGTAATGATAAAGAATATTGTGCGGAAGTGGCGGAATTGGTAGACGCGCTAGATTTAGGTTCTAGTATCGCAAGGTGTGAGAGTTCAAGTCTCTCTTTCCGCACCATTCTTTACTTAGGTAAAGAATACCAAAGAGAAGAAAACTCTTAAAAATTACAATTGAGATATCAGAAATGAAACTCTCAAGCGAAGACAACGCTTAAAATTACAGTTGGGATATCGCCAAGCGGTAAGGCACCGGGTTTTGATCTCGGGATTCAGAGGTTCAAATCCTCTTATCCCAGCCACATTTAAGTAAATGATAATGTCATTTGCTAACCAACCTTACTGAGTAAGGGTTAAAAAAACCAGCTTTTGCTGGTTTTTTTATACCTAAAATTTAATATTAATAGCCCCCCTCTTTCATATATTAATTACAATTATATTTTCTCTAGCCAAAAATATAATGTGCTTATTTAATGACTCAATGTAAACCATAAACTGAACACTGCGATTACGTGAGATACCTATTTAATTTTTGAAATTCATATATAAACTGAATGCATCAGCGTAGGATGCACCTCCTAATACCTTAAGAAATGAGCCCGATATGTCGATAGCTACAACCGAAGAGTTTATTACTCGTGCCCTTTTAATTTCTATTCGTACACCTGATATTAGTCAGCAGGAAGTAGACGAATCACTCTCTGAATTAAGCCGATTAGTCGATACCTTAGGATTCTCTGTTGTCGGAACTAAAACGCAGCGACAAAGATCTACTAAACAGCTATCAGTATTAGGCTCAGGTAAACTTGAAGAATTAGCCACCTTAACGGGTGAATTAGAAACGCCACAGCAAGATGATGATCAGATTGAGTTTGACCAAGAAGAGTTAAATGCATTATTAACAACATCAGAAGTGCAAGAGCAGGCTAATGTGGTGGTGTTTGATTGCGAACTTAGTCCAAATCAACTACGCAACGTTGAAATTGCATTAGGCGTAGAAGTTTACGATCGTACCCGTATTATTATTGAAATATTCAGTAAACATGCCCGTACTCGTACCGCTAAACTACAAGTAGAGATCGCACGTCTTAATTACCTAACACCACGAGTACGTGATGAAAATAGTGGCGATCGAGAACGTCAAAAAGGACGTTGGATTGGTGAAACAGCCTTTGAAATTAATCGTCGTCGTATTCGTGATAAAATCGCGGATCTAAAACGAGAACTGAAAAAGCTGCAAAATGAAATGCAAGGTCGCCGTAGTGGCCGTATTGAACAACTCTGCGTTGCATTAGTCGGTTACACTAATGCCGGTAAATCATCTTTAATGCGTGCGTTAACGGACTCTGATGTTTTAGTTGAAGATAAGTTATTCGCAACTCTAGATACCACAGTACGAACTTTACAACCTGTGACTCAACCACGTATTTTAATATCAGACACAGTCGGCTTTATTAAAAAACTACCTCATGATTTAGTTGCGTCATTTCATTCAACCCTAGAAGAAGCAAAAGATGCATCCTTACTGCTTTATGTCGTTGATGCCTCAGATGACAACTTTGTGTCGCAGTTGGCCGTTGTTGACCATGTATTAGGTGAATTAAATGTCGATTTTAATAACAGGCTTTTATTACTTAATAAAGTCGATTGTTTAAGCGAAGAGCAGCAATTAGAACTATTAGAGCAATATCCTGATGCGATGCAAATAAGCACTCGTGATAAGAATGATGTGGCGTTAGTGCATCAAGAAATTCAGACCTTTCTGGAAAAGAAAATGTGCCCAGCTTGTTTTCATATCCCCTATACTGCAAGCGGTATCATAGGCGAAATTCACAGTAAAATGCAGGTGGTAGAAGAGCAATACCATGAAGATGGAATAAGAATAACACTAAAAGGAAGCCCAATTGCCTTAGAGCGATTACATAAAATGCTACAAATTTCATTTTAAAAATCAAATTTCAAGTCTCGAGTCTCGAGTCTCGAGTCTCGAGTCTCGATAAAAAATAATGTGGCTAACTGATTTAGCCACATTAGTAGCAAAAGTAAATTTATTAACGCTTTAGTAAACCTAAATTATCGGCATGAAAACGGATATGTTTATCGATAAAACTAGAGATAAAATAATAACTATGATCATATCCTTCTTGCATATTAAAGGTCAGAGGATAATTAGTTGCATTCGCCACCGTTAATAATGCATTAGGCTTTAACTGCTCTTCTAAGAAGTTATCATTCGAGCCTTGCTCCACCATTGCAGGGATTTGCACAGTTGCCCCCCGCATTAATTCAGTCGCATCATATAAATTCCACGACTCTGAATCACTGCCCAAATAAGCATTAAATGCTTTTTTACCCCAATCACAATTTTTAGGGTTACTAATTGGACTAAAAGCACTGACCGATTTGTATAGTGTAGGATTGCGTAATGCAATCACTAATGCACCATGCCCGCCCATTGAATGACCACTGATTACTCTCTGTGAATTTACCGGGAAATGACTTTCAATGAGTAGAGGTAATTCATCAACTACGTAATCGTACATTTGGTAATGTTTGTTCCATGGAGCCTGAGTGGCATTTACATAAAAGCCTGCACCTTTCCCCAAGTCATAAGCTTGTTTTTCATCGTCAGCTACGTCTTCACCGCGAGGGCTCGTATCGGGCGCTACAATCGCAATACCAAGTTCAGCGGCTATGCGCAATGCTCCCGCTTTTTGCATGAAATTTTCATCGCTGCAAGTCAAACCCGATAACCAGTACATCACAGGGACTTTATGTTGACTACTCGCTTGTGGTGGCAAGTAAATAGCAAAACGCATTTTACAATTAAGTGTTTTTGACTGGTGAGTATATTGTTTATGCCAACCATCAAAGGCTTTGTTATTACTGATGTTTTCAATTGTCATGATGCTTCCCCGAAATGGCTAATAGGTAGCCTTCTGTTATGAAGACTACCTGAATAAATAAAGATTATAGGATAAAATTATTTATTGAAATGAATTACGCTACGGATACTTTCGCCTTTATGCATTAGTTCGAATGCTTCATTAATATCATTCAATCCCATAGTATGGGTAATAAAATCAGATAATTTAAACTCGCCTTGCAAATAACGCTCCACATAGTCAGGCAACTCAGTACGGCCTTTAACCCCACCAAAGGCACTACCACGCCATACGCGCCCAGTTACTAACTGGAATGGGCGGGTTGAAATTTCCTGACCTGCACCCGCAACGCCAATGACAACCGATTCGCCCCAACCTTTGTGACAACATTCCAATGCACTACGCATAACATTAACATTACCAATACACTCAAATGAGTAATCAGGGCCTCCGTTGAAGGTGTCCTGCATGTATTCAACAAATGAGCCGTCAATATCCTTAGGATTAACAAAATCTGTACAGCCTAGCTGTTTAGCAAACTCAAATTTATCAGGGTTAATATCGATTCCGATAATACGCTCTGCCCCCGCCATTACAGCACCCTGAATACATGACAGGCCGATTCCACCCAGGCCAAAGACAGCAACCGTTGAACCTGGTTCCACCTTGGCAGTATTGAGTACGGCGCCAATTCCTGTTGTCACTCCACAACCCAACAAGCACACTTTATCAAGTGGTGCCGCCTTATTAATCTTTGCTAATGCAATTTCAGGGACCACGGTGTATTC
>NZ_JASJHF010000020.1:0-12839 GCF_033791185.1 Moritella sp.
GAGCCCCGGATTGTGATTCCGGTTGTCGAGGGTTCAATCCCCTTCAGTCGCCCCATATTAAAAAGCCTGCTTATATAAGCAGGCTTTTTTGGTTTTTATTCCCCGTAATAATTTATTTTTCATTTCATTTAGCATCCCCATCGATGACTCATTTTTTGTTTGGTTATGATCTTAATCGGAAAAAGACAATCAAAATAAGCTAGACTATTGCTGTAATTTACATGCAGAACTGTTTGTTTATTGAATTCAAATAACAAAGTAAAGTTCATTCACGGAGTAATGATGGCGTTTTATGATAAACCCGCTGAAATATCAGCGTTCAATGCTAAATTTGAGGCGCAAAAAATCGCATTCGCACCTGTGGCTTTTCAGGTGGCGCGCTGTTTATTAAAATTTGGTATTTTAAAAGCAGTAGACGACGCGGGTAATAAAGGTATTAGTTTAGCGGCATTGACGGGTCAGTTGGATACCAGTGAATATGGCATCAGTGTACTGCTTGATATGGGATTAAGCATGGGCTTGGTATGGCAACAAGCAGACCACTTTATTCTAGATAAAGTCGGTGACTTCTTGCTGAACGATGACATGGCGTTAAAGAATCTCGATTTTACGCATCATGTTTGTTACCAAGGTTTGTTTGATTTAGATAAAGCCATTGAGACCGGGAAACCTGAAGGATTAAAAGTATTCGGTGATTGGCAAACCATTTATCCGGGTCTAAGCCAACTACCAGAAGAAGCAAAGCGCAGTTGGTTTGAGTTTGATCATTACTATTCTGATCATGCCTTTCCTGAAGTACTGGCATTATTATTTGAACACAAGCCAAAACATATCTTAGATGTGGGTGGCAATACCGGTAAATGGTCATTAGCGTGCACTAAGCATGATGCTGATATTAATGTGACTATTATGGATCTGCCTGGCCAGCTTAATGTGGCACTGGCGAATGCCAAGGCTGCAGGTGTTGGCAATCGTGTGCATGGCCATGAAACCGATTTACTCGATGAAAGTCGTACTTTCTTTGACGGTGCCGATACTATCTGGATGAGCCAATTTTTAGATTGTTTTAGTAAAAGCGAGATCTTGAGTATTCTTAAACGTGCTGCTGCGGTAATGACTGCTGACAGCCGTTTATATATCTTAGAAACGTATTGGGATAGGCAACCTTATGAGGCGGGTGCTTATTGTGTTAACGCCACATCTATTTACTTTACTGCGATGGCAAATGGCAATAGCCGTATGTATCACTCAAAAGACATGATGCGCTTGATCCAAGAGGCGGGCTTGTATGTAGATCAAGACACGGACGATTTAGGTCTGGGTCATACACTGCTTGCTTGTAAGAAGAAATAACAGCATAAAATCAATTGAACTTTTTTGTAAGCCAAAGTAAGCGTTATTATTGTCGAATTTACCATCGAATAGCAAGTATTAGCTTATGAAATAGAATAAACAACCTCATGTAAGGTGTTGATTTTTATTGACTTTAATATTTAGCGGTTGATTTGTTATTGATGATTAACTACTATGGCGACAGATATATAGTCGCCATAGTAGTTATTAGGAGAAACCATTGAAGTTATATATAGAAAGTATTAGCTCTTGGTCTACTTCTTGCCCTGAACAAGCCAACCTTGCCGAGAAAGCACAAACGAAATCATCGCTTTGGCCAAAACTAGAATTTGTACCAGCAATGCAACGCCGACGTTTAAGCCCTTTTGCTAAGATAGCACTGTATACTGCTGAACAGGCGCTGTCTGCTCCCTCTGTATCGTCAGCACAATCAGAAGTCTCAGGACAAGTTGATATCGTGTTCTCCAGTCGTCATGGTGATTTACATAAAACTGCGGAGTTACTGACCGAGTTAACCGCTAATCAGGATATATCTCCTAGCGCATTCAGTACTTCGGTACACAATGCCGTTCCCGGTTTGTACAGTATTTTAAAGCAAAATAAGCAAGCGATTAACGCCATATCAGCCGGTAAAGATAGTTTCTTTTATGCGTTTGTTGATGCTTATGCGCGACTAAAATCTGGCCGTACTCATAACAAATTACTGATTGTGCATGTTGACCGTGAATTACCTGAATTATATTCATCGTTTCAAGATGAGCAACAAGTGGACCATGCGGTTTCAATACTGGTTACGCTTGCACCAACCGCAACCACACAAGCTAGCATCGATCTGAGTTTCTCTGCGCTAGCTGAACCGATTATAAATAGCCAAGACCCGCTGGCATTGAGTCTACCTGCAGCGTTGTGCTTTATGGATTGGTTTGAAAAGACAGTAACCAGTTCTACACTATCAGGAAGTTCAGAACGCCATGTTTTTGGCTCTGAACGTCATATTTGGACTTGTGATTTAAGTGCTAGCGCTGCACATGCTTAAACCTGTTAATTACCTTTGGCGTTTATTGGCGACCGCGAGTTGTTTTAGCTTATTTGGCGTTGGTGGTTTAATTCTGACGTTGTTGGTATTCCCGATACAAAAGTTATGCATCCGTGGTGAGCAAGCACAAAAACGGACGGCGCGTAAAACTGTTCATTATAGCTTTCGATTTTTTATTGCCACTATGGCGTTTACCCGTATCTTCGAATTTGATCTACGCGACCGCGCTGAACTGGCTCAGTTACAAGGGCAATTAATTCTTGCCAACCACCCATCACTGATTGATGTGGTGGTCTTGCTTTCTATTATGCCGAATGCCGATTGTGTGGTGAAAGCACATTTATTTAGAAATCCCTTTATTCGTGGCGTGATTAAAAACGCGGGTTATATCAGTAACGCTGATCCTGAAGCCTTGCTTCAAGCCTGTCAATTATCCTTAGCACAAGGTAATAATCTGATTGTTTTCCCAGAGGGAACGCGAACCGTACCGGGTAAAAACCTAGTTTTTCAACGTGGTGCTGCTAATATCGCCTTGCGCTGTCAGGTACCTGTCAGCGCGGTATTAATCAAGGTGACGCCAAGTACATTAACTAAAGCAGAGTCTTGGTATCAAATTCCAACTGAAAAAGCCAAATTCATGTTGCAATTGACGCGTGATGTCCCCGCAATCTCAATTGCCGCAGAAATACCCATGAGTAAACAAGTTCGCCATTATTGTCGTGAACTTGAATGTTATTTTAAACAGGAACTACAATCCCATGACTGAATTAAAAACTGAGCTTAAACAGCTTATTATTACTGAACTAGACCTCGAAGATATGACAGTTGAAGATATCAATGATGCGGATGCATTGTTTGTTGAAGGCTTGGGCTTAGATAGTATTGATGCATTGGAATTAGGTCTGATCCTAAAGAAACATTACAACATCAAAATCGATGCAAACTCTGACGAGATCAAACAGCATTTCTCATCAATTGACGCACTTAGTGCATTCATTACTCAGACTCGTGCTACGGCTTAAGTAAGGATTTTCCATGCAATCAAGACAACATATCTACCAAACATTAGCCGATATCTTAGTTGAAGAATTTGAAATCGAAGCAGACGACATTAATATGGGTGCAAACCTGTACACTGACTTAGATTTAGACAGTATTGATGCCATTGATTTAGTGATTAAACTACGCGACATCACCAATGAAAAAATTGAACCAGAAGTGTTCAAATTAGTACGTACAGTCGAAGATGTTGTTAACGAAATAGAAAAATTAACGTTAGCGAAATAATCGCAGGCTGCTTAGTTCATCACGACATTACATGTTGAAGACGCCATGTTGAAAAAACGATTTGTTGAAAAAAAATGCTGAAAAAAATAGCGACGGTGCTGTTGGGATTATGCTTATTGCTGTATCCCTTTGGTGTATATTTAGGACTAAATTATATTAGTCCTTTTTGGCTTGCGTTGGTTTTATTAGCCTTGCTGCTCTGTCGTTTAGTGATGCTGCGCGGGGCATTGAATAAAATGCCATGGTTGTTACCGGCGACGGCGCTGGGAGGCTTGGCGATCATCATCTCGTTATTTACCGATACTAATATTGGTTTTAAGCTATATCCGCTGATGGTCAACTTTGCCATGTTCGCTGTGTTTGCTTATTCGTACTGTAAACCGCCCACTGTGATTGAAACATTCGCACGTTTACAAGATCCGAATCTACCTGAGCATGCGCTAAGTTATATTCGTAAAGTAACCTTGGTATGGTGTGGTTTCTTCATTATTAATGCCAGTATTTCATTGTATACGGCGCTATATAGTTCCTTTAAAGTGTGGACGCTTTATAACGGTTTTATTGCTTATATTTTGATTGGTAGTCTGGCTGGAATTGAGTTTATCGTGCGCTTGTTTATACAACGAAGAGCTGTGCAATTGGAACTGGCGAAAAGCGCTGAGTTAGAGAGTCTGGAACTTGAAAAGAATGCCGAAAAGGAAGTGTAAGCAATGACTAAAGCGTCGTTAAATCAGCGTGATATTTGTTTTTATATCAATGAACTGGCTGTTAGCTTTAACCAGTTTAGTGCTGATATTGGTCATGCTCGATTGAGTGTTTCTCAAAGTGATGCTGACAGTGTATTGCTGTTTCATCAATCAAGCTATCACTTTGCTGTGGGCTTTTTTGCCTTAGCACTCGAAGGTCGCCATATTGTCATGCCGCCAAATGCACAGCAGCAAACGCTCATGCATATGGCGCCACAATGTCAGGCTGCGCTCGGTGATATTAATGTTGACGGCCTTGATACTATTGATATCACCAAGGTTATAACGAGTAATGGTAGTCACCCTGATCCGGGTATATCGGTTAAGACATTACCAAGCAGGGCGGATCTGTTTACCGCTTTAGCCTCTAAAGTTACCTTTTTTACCTCTGGCTCAACCGGTCAACCTCAACCGATTGTAAAGCAGTTCGCTCAGCTTAATTGTGAAGTGGATGTACTCATCAATACCTTTAGGCCACGTTTAGACGCGACAGATATACTCTTAAGTACCGTGTCCCATCAGCATATCTACGGCTTGTTATTTAAGTTGTTATTGCCCTTAAAGTCAGGCTTAGCCATTGTAAATGATACCTTTGAATACCCTGAACATATTAGTCAGTTTTTAACCAAAGAATTAAGTGAAGAGTTAGCCGATGGTGAAACCCAAACTGCATTATTGATCTCAAGTCCTGCGCACTTAAAGCGCCTGAGTATGGATAATGTGTTAATGGCGAATAAAGCCCAGCTACAAGGAGTGTTTAGTTCTGGTGGTCCTTTACCTTTTGCAACGGCCCAACTGTTGTTGTCACAGTTGTCACAAGCGCCAATCGAAGTATTTGGTAGCACCGAGACTGGTGGGATAGCATGGCGACAGTGCCAATCATCAACAGCGAGTCCATGGCAGGTTTTCCCTGATATCAGCTATGCTATTATGCCTGAAACCGCTCAGCTTATATTAACCTCACCGTATATTAACGATGTAAATTATGTAACAGAAGACCGTGTTAAGCGTATTGATGACCGACATTTTGAAATGTTAGGCCGTGCAGATCGCACTGTTAAACACGAAGAAAAGCGTATTAACCTCGACCATATGGAACGCTGTTTACAACAACATGCATTGGTTAATGAGGTGCGTATTATCGTATTTGAGGGCGCCAAGAAACAAATCTTAGCGGCTGTTGTCGAACTATCAGCAGCAGGGCAAACATTAGTTACTGAGCAAGGTAAAAAAACCTTGAACGATAGTTTAAAGCGCCATTTACTCGGTGAGTTTGAACGTATCTGTTTACCTAAAAAATGGCGTTATCCAGTACAAATGCCGTTTAATTCGCAAGGTAAATTAGTAATCAAGGAATTGGAGAAATTGTTTGACTGAATTAGTAAAAGTGAATGCAGATATTCTGAATAAAGAGTTTGTTAACACGGATGTTCTTAATTCTGGAGGCCTGGATGATACCGTGGTATTAACTCTGCATATCCCCTCCGACTTGGACTATTTTAATGGGCATTTCGATCAAGCGCCAATCTTAGCCGGTGTAGTGCAATTACACTGGGCTGCAGAATATGCCAAGCAGTATTTGAACATGAGTACTGGCGAGGTAATGGATATACAAGTATTGAAATTTCAAGAAATGATCTTACCGGGTCAAGATGTGGTGCTGACATTAACCAAGAAAACGGCCGAAAAAGTGCTGTTTAGCTACCGTTCTGTCGAGCAACTACATCAATCCGAGACGATTAAATCACATTCATCAGGTCGATTAATTTTTGCTCAAGCCCCTGAAACTGTCAGTTTGGAAATTCAATAATGAGTTATTGCATCGTTATACCTAACTATAACCACGTCTTGGTCATTGATACCTTATTAGCCTCTTTGGCCAGTTACAATTTACCCGTGTTCATGGTTAATGATGGTAGCGATACAGAGCATGCTGCGTTTATGCAAATACTGGCGGATAAATACAGCTACGTCACCTTAGTTAATCATCAGCATAACCAAGGTAAGGGCGCTGCGGTACATACGGGATTGAAATATGCAAATAGCATGGGCTTTACGCATGCAATTCAAGTCGATGCAGATGGTCAACATGATATTACTGATATTGCCAAGCTGGTGGCATTATCACGGGCGCAACCTCATCAATTAATCAGTGGTCGGCCTATTTATAATGAATCTGTTCCTAAACATCGTTATTACGCGCGTTATTTCACGCATGTTTGGGTATGGATAGAAACGTTATCATTTGATATCAAAGACACCATGTGTGGGTTTAGAGTGTATCCTCTGGCTGAAACGCTGAGCGTGCTTGCTAAGAATGAAAACATGGCGCAATACATGTCATTTGATACCGAGGTCGTGGTGCGTTTATATTGGGATGGCGTGAATACCACATTTTTACCAACCAAGGTGGATTATCCTGAAAATGGCGTATCACATTTCCGTATCTGGGAAGATAATGTGGCTATTTCATGGATGCATACGCGTTTAGTATTTGGCATGTTAAAACGTTTACCGCAGTTATTATTGCGTAAATTAAGGAAATAACAGCGAGATGACAGCCACAGTTCATTGGTCAAAAATGCAAGAGCGCGGTACCTATCTAGGTATGAAAATACTGTTGTTTTGCTACCGTATGCTAGGTCGTACTGGTTTATCGATTATCCTTTACCCAGTCATTGTGTATTTGTATTTCACTGGTGGCGAAAGCAAAAAAGCATCATTAAATTATTTAGCTAAAATTGCTGAGCGTAAAGGTTGGCCTAAACGACCGGGTCACCGCGAAGGCATCAAGCATTTCTATACGTTTGCCCAAGGTGCATTTGATAAGATCGACGCTTGGACAGGTAAGATCACCATGGATCAAGTTAATTATAACTATGATGATAAATTTAGGAAATTACTTGAAGAAGAGCAGGGCGCGGTATTTATCGGTTCGCACCTAGGTAATTTAGAAGTATGCCGTACCTTAAGTGTGGGCAAGTATAAGAGCCGTATAAATGTTTTGGTATTTACCCATCATGCGGTTGAATTTAATAAAATAATGCAAAAGATTAACCCGAATGTAAACGTCAACTTTATTCAAGTAAAAGATGTTGGTGTTGATCTGGCTATCTTATTAAAACAGCGTGTTGAAGCGGGTGAGAAAGTGGTCATTGTTGGTGACAGAACCAGCACCACAACCCCTGGACGAGTAGTCTACGCCGACTTTTTAGGTCAGCAAGCGCCGTTCTCACAAGGACCATTTATTTTAGCATCGTTACTTGAATGCCCTGTGTATTACTTGTTTTGTTTAAAAGACGGTGACAAATACCAGCTTATTTTCGAACATGTGGCAGACCAATTAAAGTTTACCCGTAAAACCAGACAAGCCGAGATTGGCGAGTTAATTAATCAATATGCACAAAGGTTAGAACACTTTTGTCTGCAGTATCCGTATCAATGGTTTAACTTTTTTGATTTTTGGCAAGAAGACCATAAAGTAGAACGTAAGAAATAGTTTGGAGAAGTCAGTGGCTAACACGAAAGCAACAATTAAGTTTGGCGAATCACGTTTATCGATTGAAGATATCGTGGCAATTGCCAAACAGCAGAAGCATGTCAGCATCAGTGATGCACCGGAATTAAGCCATAAAATTGATTCTGCGTTAGCCTTCTTAGATAGCTTATTAAAAGAAGATGGTGTGATTTATGGTGTAACCACAGGTTATGGTGATTCTGTAACAGTGAAAGTGCCGCTAAGTTTAGTGAATGAATTACCATTGCATTTAACCCGTTTTCACGGTTGTGGCTTAGGTCAGTTATTTAGCACGATGGAAGGCCGTGCTATTTTAGCAACGCGTCTAAACTCATTAGCGCAAGGCTACTCCGGCGTTAGCTGGGAAATGCTGAACTTATTAGCGGCCTATTTAGAACACGACATTATCCCTGCTATCCCACAAGAAGGATCGGTAGGCGCAAGTGGTGATTTGACCCCGCTTTCTTATGTTGCTGGCGCACTGGTTGGCGAGCGTGATGTTTATTATAAAGACCAGATCCGCAACAGTGGTGAAGTGATGCGCGAACTGGGTTTGATCCCATTGGTATTGCGACCGAAAGAAGGTTTAGCAATCATGAACGGTACTGCTGTTATGACTGCTGTGGCTTGTTTAGCATTCGATCGTGCTAACTATGCCACCAAACTGGCCGCGCGTATTACCGCGATGGCGAGCCTGTCGATTAAAGGTAATAGTCATCATTTCGATGAGATCTTATTCTCGGTTAAACCGCACCCTGGTCAGCAACAAGTTGCAACTTGGATACGTAATGATCTGAACCACGCAGAGCACCCACGTAATGCCGATCGTTTACAAGATCGTTATTCGATTCGTTGTGCGCCGCACGTTATTGGGGTATTACAAGATTCACTGCCATGGTTCCGTCAAATGATTGAGAACGAGCTGAACTCTGCTAATGATAACCCGATCATTGACGGGCCTGGTGAACACGTATTACACGGTGGACATTTCTACGGTGGTCATATTGCGATGGCGATGGATAGCATGAAAACCGCAGTGGCGAACTTAGCTGACCTTGCTGATCGTCAGCTCGCATGTTTGGTTGATACTAAATACAGTAATGGCTTACCATCAAACTTATCTATGAGTAGTGAAGAACGCCGTTATATTAACCACGGTTTCAAAGCCATGCAAATTGGCGCGTCAGCATACACCGCCGAAGCATTAAAACAAACCATGCCTGCCAGTGTGTTCTCACGTTCGACTGAATGTCATAACCAAGATAAAGTCAGCATGGGTACAATCGCTTCGCGTGATGCGATGCGGGTTTTACAATTAACTGAACAAGTATTAGCGACGACGCTATTGGCGACAGTACAAGGTCTACGTATTCGTATTCAACGTCAAGAGTTAGATTTAGCTAGCTTGCCAATGCCAGTGCAAGATATGTATAACGACATTTGTAGCTTCTTTGAGCCGTTAGTTGAAGACCGACCGATGGAAAGTCTATTACGCTTTACGATTGATGCCATTCAAACTCAGCGTTGGTCGCTCTATCAGTAAGCCAAAGTAATAAGGCTGAAAATGCGATTGTAGGAATAAGGAAGTAGAATAAAATGAGCAAAAACAGTTTATTATCAGAATCCGTTATTATTGACGTACCGTTTCACGATTGCGACCCGATGAATGTGGTTTGGCATGGTAATTATGCCCGTTACTTTGAAGTCGCGCGCAGTGCGTTGTTACGTAAAATGAATTACGATTATGAAGATATGAGTAAATCAGGTTACGTGTGGCCAATTGTTGATATGCGCGTGAAGTATATTGCTTCTGCACGTTATGCCCAGAAGATACAAGTGGATGCGCATTTGGTTGAAGTTGAATCGCGGCTGAAAATGGAATATCTGGTTACCTGTGTAGAAACGGGGAAGAAGTTAACCAAAGCATCAACGGTGCAGTTAGCGGTAGACTTAGCAACCCAAGAGTTGCAATTTGTTACACCTGCAGCTTTTACTGACAAGCTAAAGGGCGAGTTGGATGGCTCGTTGAATGGGTAGTTGGATGGATAATTGGATGAGGAATTGCTTACGAGTACTGCTGTTAGTATCATTGGCGAGTAATGTGTTTGCGGCTGATGATGTAAAGGGCTTAATCCCAAGTAGCACAGCCACTACATCAACTGCGACGCTAGATCTACTGTCGCAGTTTAAACCATTGACGATAGCCAGTGGCAAATTCGTGCAAAACAAGTATTTCACGGTACTCAAAAATCCGGTGATCTCAACAGGTGAGCTGTATTTAGACCAATCATTGGGGTTTGTGTGGCATACCAGTAAGCCAGTGGTGTCGACTATGCTGCTTAAAAACGATGGACTCTTTAGCATAGATCATCGCCAGCAGCAGACCAAAATAAAAAATGCCACGCCGATCGCGGCTGTACTTATGAGTGCCTTATCTGGCGATCTTGCTGCATTAGAAAGTCAATTTAGCTTAGCTGCATCATCCACAAATACAGCATTAACAAAAACAGCATCTACCAGCCAAACCTGTATTGAACTGACGCCAAAAGACGAGACAATAGCCAAAGTGATGCGCGTTATTGAATTGTGCGGCGAAGACACGGTTGAGCATTTAGTGTTGTTTGAAACATCAGGTAATCGTACCGAAATAGCACTTAGTTTGACTGCGGTTGCTGAACTGCCAAAGGCCATCCGTGAACAACTCTAATCTTAGTACTAACAGCAATAGCCAGCGCGATGATAGTAAAAGCAGTAGCAAAAGCAGTCATAAAAAGCGTGGCTTGAAGTTGTACCTATTGCAACTGCTCGCGGTATTGCTGTTAGCGGGTTACCAACTCGGTTGGGGACAATGGCAGATAGAGACCAATATCTTGTCGTTATTGCCTCATGACAATCAAGCAGAATTTAGTCAAACAGAGGCTAGTCAGAAACAAGATATCAACCAAGCCAAATCAGCGCTATTCCAACAAGCCAATCAACGGGTGCTGGTGGCAATTTCTGGCGAACAGGCAATACCCGCTTATAAGCAACTAGCTAAAACGATCACTACCTTTGATGGTATTGAAAACGAAGCCATGAAAGTACCAGCTATTAATGAGGTGATTGATTTTTACCAACCTTATCGTGATAGCGTCATGACAACGGACTATCAAGCCTTGTTAACTGACCCTCAAGCGATTAATAACTTTGTGCTGGGCAAGCTTACTCAAGTGAGCGACCCATTTGTCAGCGGCAGTTTAGCGATTGCCCCACGCTTAAATTTGGCTGACTTCTTAGCGACAGGCCTCGCGCAATTACAATCGTTTGAAACCGAGCAGGGCATCATAGTCGTTCACCAAGACGGCTTAAAACATTACATCATGCCGATTAAGGTTGATGTTGATGGTTTCTCGGTTAAACAAACTCAAGTTTTTTCGCAGCAATTACAAGCACAATTTCAACAATTGTCTACTCAGTTTGATGTCGATGTACTTTATAGCGGGGTATTGTTTCATACAGCAGAGTCAAGTCAGCAAGCTGAATTTGAAATGTCGACGTTTGGCGTTATCTCACTGCTCGCGGTGTTATTGATGATCTTAGCGGTATTTCGCAGTGCCAAACCGGTTAACTTAGCACTGTTGGTATTAGCCATCTCGGTGGTTTATGGCTTAACCGCGGTCGTTACTTTATTCAATCAACTGCATTTACTTACGTTAGTTTTCGCTGTGACCTTAATTGGTATTGTCATTGATTACTGCTTTCATGCTTTTGTCAGCTTAAATACCACTGGTGGCATTAAATCGATTCGTATGGCGTTATGTCTGGGCTTTATTACCACGGCATTGGGTTATGCAGCGTTAATCATGTCGCCATTATCCTTGCTTAGCCAAGTGGCGGTATTCATGATTTTCGGTTTATTTGGCGCACTGTTAACTGTGTTGTTATTACTGCCGTATTTAAACCTCAGTGGCAAAATTAGTGTTACACCTAGTGTGTGGATCTTAACGGACAAGTTGAATATGTGGTTAAGCCGTTTACACCTGCAACGCCGAGTGATATTTGTGGTGTTGAGTATAGGTTTAGTCAGTGCAGTGGCCATTCATGAGATTAATTTTAATGATGATATTCGCTTACTTAATTCCAGCCCGGCATTTTTGATTGATAATGAGATCAACATGGCGAAGCTCATGGGCTACCAGCACAGTCAGCGTATTGTTATCAGCGCAGATGACAGTGAAACCTTACTGCAACGCCAAGAAACCTTGTTAGCTCAGTTAGCAACTCAGCCAGATCTAACGGTGAAAAGTATAGCCAGTTTATTGCCATCAATGGCTAAACAGCAAAGTAATAATACCTTGTTGAAACAAGCTGAGCAGCAACAGCATTTTGCCTTGGGACTCGGCACCTTAGGCTTAGTTGATGCGGTCGATGACTTTGCGCCGCTGACACTGGCAAAATTCAATGTCGGACCACTGCAGGCGTTATCATCAATATACATTTATCAATATCAAACGGATGATGGCAGCAGTAATATAAATAACAGTCGCAATGTAGATAATCGCAATGCTGACAATCGTAACTTTTATTATAAATCGGCACTCTGGGTTGAAACTTCAGGGGTCGCGCTAAATAGCGATTTACAGCAGTGGATTGCAACGCAAGCAGACATGAGCATAGATAACAAACCTGCGGAAGTGACTGCAGCATTAAGCCATTATCGCCAAGCGTTATTCTTGCTGTTTGCGGGAGCTATATTGGTTGTTACGATTGTCTTGTGTTTACGCTTTGGTTTAACGCAAGGGTTATTGGGCTTGTTAAGTATTGTGCTGAGTGCCGGTGGCGCGTTGTTATTAACGCAACTGAGCTTAGGCCATCTTAATATATTTAACTTGTTAGCAGTGCTGCTGATCCTTGCCTTGGC
>NZ_JASJHF010000021.1:0-3164 GCF_033791185.1 Moritella sp.
GCAATAATGCTATCAACCGCGCAAGAGATACAATCATGGATCAGATCGGTTACTTTACCAAACGGATTGAAATACAGGCCAAGTTTAGCTTTGTTTGGTAACTTCTGTTCAAGGTATTTAATCGGTGATGGTACATTAAGTAAAATCAAACGACGTAAGCCCGCTTTCGCGGCTACCGCGGCCTCTTCTTGATGATCGAACAGCTTAATTTCAACTGAGTTTTTGTTATCCACTAAGGCAGGGTATGCTTTAACTTCATAACCACCGTGTTTTTGCTTAAATTCAGTAGGTAAATTACCAAAATTCCAAGTAACAAGGTCTTGCTTTTCAATGCCTTTATCGGCTACTTTCACTAAGGTTTCTTGGATGTTACCTTGTAATTTTTGCTTTAAGGCACCGAGATCATCACCGAAACTAATTTGATTTAGTTTTTCATCAACAACCTTGAAATGTATTTTAAGGTGAGTTGGTAGTGCTAATAACTCCCAAACATCTTGATCTAAACGCACACCAGTCATACGCAGCAATTGCTTATTCAAACTTGCGGATAATTCTCCTTGACTAGGGTCCATATTTTCTAACGCTGCATTGGCATAATTTGGGGCAGGTACGAAATTACGGCGCAATGTTTTTGGCAGCGCCTTGATCATGGTAATAACCAATTCTTCACGTAATGCAGGGATCTGCCAATCAAAACCTTGCTCATTAATTTGGTTAAGAATGGCTAATGGAATTATAACCGTTACACCATCTTCAGCGGTACCCGGCTCAAAGTTGTATTCAAGTTTGAACTTGAAGCTATTTTGACTCCAAAACTCAGGATAATTGTGTGCAGTAATTGACTCAGCATCGTGCTTCATCAAACGTGCTTGTGTTAACGTTAATAACTCAGGTGTTTGTTGACTCGCTTTTTTCCACCAGCTATCGAAGTGACGACCAGAACAAACATGCTCAGGAATAAGATCAGCGTAGAAGTTAAATAAATCATCATCACTAACTAGAATATCGCGACGACGTGATTTATGCTCTAACGCATGAATACGTTCAACTTCAGCCATATTGTGCTTAAAGAAAGCATGTTTGGTATTAAACTCACCTTCGACAAGTGCACTGCGAATGAATATTTCACGACATATAACCGGGTCAATTTGGCTATAATTAACCATACGTTTTGGTACAATAACCAAACCGTACAAAGTCACTTTTTCAGCCGCCACAACCGCTGCACGGCGTTTTTCCCAATGCGGTTCACTGTAAGTTGATTTGTTTAAATGTGTTGCTAATGGTTCAATCCATTCAGGTTGGATCTTCGCGGCAATACGACCAAACAAACGCGATGTTTCCACCAGCTCAGCAACCATGGTCCATTTAGGCTGTTTCTTAAATAAGCCCGAACCAGGGAAGATATTGAATTTACTGTTACGAGCACCGAGATAATCTTGGTCTTTATCTTTAAAACCAACATGACTTAGCATACCCGCCAATAACGCTTTATGAACGTTATCACTGTTACTTATTTCGCCTTCTTCATTCACCGCAATAGCATTAACCGTAAAGCCTAACTCTTTAACTACTTGCGACAATTGACTGTAAATATCTTGCCATTCACGTACACGCATATAGGCTAAATAATCTTTCTTACACAAACGGCGGAACTGCGATGACGATAATTCATCTTGCTGTTGCTTGACGTAGTTCCACAAATTCACAAAGGTGATAAAATCTGATTCTTTGTCATAGAAACGGCGATGCTGTTCATCCGCCGCTTGCTGTTTTTCCATTGGGCGTTCGCGCGGGTCTTGAATGGATAGCGCAGCAGTAATCACCATCACTTCATTCAAACAACCATTAGTATTTGCTTCCATAACCATACGCGCGAGACGTGGATCAATGGGTAGTTTAGCCAACGCAACACCAACAGGTGTCAAACGCTTATTGTGATCAGTATTACTAATATCAATCGCGCCCAGCTCTTCCAGCAGTTTTAGCCCGTCGGTAATATTACGGCTGTCTGGCGGCTGTACGAATGGGAAATTGGCCACATCCCCTAACCCCAATGCATGCATTTGTAAAATAACCGATGCAAGGTTGGTTCGTTGGATCTCAGGGTCAGTAAACTCAGGACGATTATTGAAATCTTCTTCGCTGTAAAGTCGAATACAAATACCTGCGCTAACACGGCCACAACGACCCATACGCTGATTTGCACTCGCTTGTGAGACAGCCTCAATCGGTAAGCGTTGTACCTTGGTACGGTAGCTATAACGACTTATACGCGCCGTGCCCGGATCAATCACGTACTTGATGCCAGGTACCGTTAATGACGTTTCTGCAACGTTAGTGGCTAACACGACCCGACGACCAACGTGACTTTGGAAAATCCGATTTTGCTCAGCATTGGTCAAACGCGCATACAGCGGTAATACCTCGGTATCACGTAGCTTTAATTTGTTCAGCGCATCCGCAGTATCACGGATCTCACGTTCACCGTTAAGGAATACTAAAATATCACCTAGCCCTTCGCACTGCAGTTCATCTACCGCATCGACAATGCCTTGGATTTGATCACGTTCGTGGCCATCTTCTTGTTCTGCGAGTGCGTTGTAACGAACTTCAACAGGATAAGTACGGCCAGACACTTCGATCATAGGTGCGTTATTAAAGTGCTTAGAAAAACGCTCTGGATCGATAGTCGCAGAGGTAATAATCACTTTTAGATCGGGTCGACGATTAAGTAATTGTTTTAAATAGCCGAGGATGAAGTCAATATTTAAACTACGTTCATGGGCTTCATCGATAATGATAACGTCATATCGACTTAAGAAGCGATCCTGTTGGATCTCGGCCAATAAAATACCGTCGGTCATCAGTTTGATGTAACTTTTCTTACTGACATTATCGTTAAAACGGATCTTGTAACCGACGTGCTCACCAAGCTCTGAATCAAGTTCTTCAGCAATACGGTTAGCAACAGTACGCGCAGCAAGTCGTCTTGGCTGAGTATGGCCAATCATGCCATCAATACCTAAGCCGAGGTCGAGGCATATTTTAGGGATCTGTGTGGTTTTACCCGAACCTGTTTCACCGGCAATGATCACCACTTGGTTATTTAAAATGGCATTAGCAATATCGTCACGTTTCTGACTAATCGGCAGAGACTCAGG
>NZ_JASJHF010000022.1:0-11488 GCF_033791185.1 Moritella sp.
AACAACCACAATTAATCCCGTTTGCTGGCGACCGTTTACGAGCCTGCTTCTCAGACCAGGAGACATGGTAATGACTGTTATTGAAAAGCAAAAAGTAGCCACAAAGCAAGATCAAGTTGCGCTACGAGCGCTACACAAAGAACTATTGTTGGAAGTTAATAACCTTAAAGTACAGTTTGATATTCCGTCAAAGTCGTTATGGCCTTGGGCGCCGCCAAAACCACTTAAAGCGGTTGATGGCGTGAGTATCAAATTATATGAAGGCGAAACGCTGGGTGTAGTAGGGGAGTCAGGTTGTGGTAAATCAACCTTTGCCCGTGCGCTTATTGGCTTAGTGCCAGCCGCTGCTGGGAATGTGGTTTGGTTAGGGCAAGATCTGACGCGTTTACCGCGCGATGAAATGCGTGAAAAACGCAAAGAAATTCAAATGATTTTCCAAGACCCGCTCGCATCGCTAAACCCGCGTATGACAGTGGGAGATATCATTGCCGAGCCATTACGGACTTTTTTCCCTCGACTGACGAAAGTAGAAGTGAAAGCGCAGGTGAAGGATATGATGACTAAGGTTGGTTTATTACCTAACGTGATCAATCGTTACCCGCATGAGTTCTCTGGTGGCCAATGCCAGCGCATTGGTATTGCCCGTGCACTTATTCTAAAACCGAAGATGATTATTTGTGATGAACCGGTATCGGCATTGGACGTATCTATTCAAGCGCAAGTCGTGAACTTATTACAATCGCTGCAAAAAGAACTGGGTTTAAGTCTGATCTTTATTGCCCATGATTTATCGATTGTGAAGCATATCTCGGATCGCGTATTGGTCATGTATCTGGGTAATGCCGTGGAGCTGGGTGAGTCAAAAGCCTTGTTCGCCGAGCCTAAACATCCATACACCAAAGCCTTGATGTCTGCAGTGCCGATCCCTGACCCGATACTTGAGCGTAATAAAAAGATTGAAATGCTAGAAGGTGACTTACCTTCGCCACTCAATCCGCCATCAGGCTGTGTATTTCGTACCCGTTGTCCGGTGGCGAAAGCAAGTTGCGCCGAGACTAAGCCGACGTTAACCGGTAATGAAGAACACGCTGTCGCTTGTTTGCTGGTGGCTTAAGTTGTAATTCTCCTATTCTGATGGAATAAAGGCTAGGTAGTAAAAAGGCTAATAAACAATGTTTATTAGCCTTTTTTGTTAACTGATTTTAAAGCTGTAAGTTATTAATCGGCCCAGATTTCGTTTACATATTCAGGATGATCAATGAAAGGATTGCGGTTGCCTTGATACTGGAAGGCCGCATCATTACGATATTGCTCTTTCGGGCTTACTGGATCATTTTCATTCCAGCGTTTCAGCATCGCAATTACCCAAGGTTCAAATACTTTATCACTACTACCATCTAATACTGCATTAGCATTGTCTGAGTTTGTTTCCCATGAGCCAATCGTTTTTTCATAGCGAGTTGCCATGTAAAAGTAGGCTCTTGCAAAATCACCTTTAAATTCATCGATCGGTTCAAATACTGTATCGCCCGTAAAACCTAAGGTAATGAGCTCTGCTGTTGGTGAGCCTAATTTACTGCCGTTTGATGACGTATAAGTAGCTACCTCAACTTCACCATATGGGAAGTTACTGCGTTTACCATTTACTGTACCATCAGTTGCAAAGATATGATGAACATCAGATACCATTGGAGAAGCTTTTATAAACCAGCTTTGTGGCATTGAATGTTCACGGTTATAACAGTCGCCTTCCGCTGAATAATTACCACATTGTTTAAGCACCGGAATGAAATTAAAGTTATCTGATGCAGATGGGTTTTCAGTGTACATATCTAAGATAGTATTATCATTTTCATAATAAGTATCTAATGAATAAGTTGACATGAAAGTCCACAAATTATTATATGTTTTGGTAGTGTGGCCTTTAATTATATCGTACAGCGCCGTTTTTAATTCAAAACCAGTTTTGCCTTCAGTACTTTGATAATACGCTTTTAACGCTTCAGGATCTTGACCAATAGCTGGCGGTGGTAGAAGTGCGTCAGGCTCTTTAGCTTCACCAGTTTCTAATAATACTAGGTTATCAATATAAATAACTTCAGACCCATCGAATGCACCATTTTTTGCATCGTAAAAGCGAGCTCCAATTTCAATATTTTTATCTTCAGTTGGTTTGTATTCGTAGCTAATTTCTTGCCATTGATTTACTAGGCTAGGGTTTGAATAAACGCTTGTATAGTCAGCTAAATAAAGTCGAGTTTTGACACCTCCGTCGGTATGATAAATCGACATGGAGAGTGTATATGTTTTACCATTGACTACGTCGACGCTTTGACGTAGATCTTTCTTGTCCCAAACCATGGTCACCGCACCAGAACTTAAACCAGTTTTAACCGTGGTATTATCTTCTGCTACTGTTATGCCTGAATCAATAGTAGGCCAGCCTGTAGGTGTGCCATCACTATTATACTCTTCAAAGCTACCATTAACGGCGACATCGACACCGACCGGTTTTTCCACGCCGACAGACGTATCACTACTAATTGTTTTGTTATCATCACTGCTATCACACGCGGTCAACGAGGTAAGTGATAATAGCAATATGGCTATTTTAGTTTTGTTATTCATGTTTAATTACCTATACATTTTAGTTCAAGAGGTTTTTTAACGATCAACGAATAGCAATCACATTAAATAACAGGATATTGATATCCTAGATTTTAGTAATAAGTGATTGCTTGTCTGTCGTTAAATTAGAGGGCCATTTATTACGCTTTAGTACGACGTAAGAAACCTAAACCTAACAGTGATAAAATACCAAAAATACCGAATGAACCACCCGTTCCATCGTTTTCAGTTACGGTAACTTTGGGTGTTAATGAATCAGTTTTCCCCACTTCAATCGCCATTGATTGAGTCAACTCTGGCATCAATTTACCATCACGTACTAATGTCATTGTTGCGTTGTAAGCTCCCGCCTTCATTCCATATACTTCAATAGCAACGACAGATTGACCATCTTGCGTTATTACGGCATTAGGAAGTGAAACCTCACTCATATCAACTTCAGATGATAATGATATTTCTGCAATATCCCCGGTTTTTACCAAGGTAGGTTTTGTCATCACGTAAGGGATGCTGGCAATTCCATTCTCAATTACTAGATGGACAGGCTGACCATCGCTGACTTCACCATATTTATATGACAAAGACATGATTGCAGGATCATGATCAGATGAACGATATGAATCGTCTACAACAAAGTTAACAGAACCATTTGGACCTTTTGAATACACTAGACCTTTTGTTTCATCTGAGCGGTATGTGCTGTAATCGTAATAAACTGATTCTGCAGCATTAATATGCCAATCTGTAGCATCAATAAGGCGAGACTCTAATGAAGGGGTAATTAAGATATGATCAAGAGAGCCAATTGAATCATCGTATGCATAGCTCCAACTTACGTCGCCACGTTCCTCATCTTTTTTACCTACAGCACTAATGTAACCATACGTGTTCTCTACGATGACAGGGTCACCTGAGTTACTAAACTGAGGGGTCTTACCGATGAAGGTGTCACGCGCAGTTTTGATCACTTTCTTCGTTGTGTTCTCTGTTAGAACTAAAATAGGATCTTCTTTTGCGTATGAATTCATATCGCCAATTACAACACGATCACCACCTATCTTTTCTAATTCGGTACCGAGTTGAACCGCTGCAGCTACACGGAAATTTTCACATTGACCCTGAAAATCTAAATCTGGTGCATCATCATTCCCTTGAGCATTTGTATACTGGCCTTTGTCATTAAATTGATCTGCGCCGAAATCAACACCTTCCCAATCCTCGTGGCATGTTGAACCTTTAGATTTAAAATGATTAACTGCAACAGTTACCCTTTTACCAGTTTGGTTTATAACGAACGTTGCTGTTACTGTATCCCGTTGGTAATTATCACCATTTTCTAATAGCATGCCTTTTTGATCTACCACTGCATTACCATTATAGTCACGAGTCACTGGCGCATGTTGTTGTGGCATTGGAATGATTTTAGTACTTTTAATACTTACTTTTGATGGGCGATAGATAATACCTGACGTGATAACATCAGAACCAATTGAATCGAGTTCATCCAATACGCTATCACCATTCGAATCGAAGCCAATAAATGCATACTTATTAATTGACGATTCAGGATCATTCTTATCTTCAGGTCTAGGGTTATAATATTTAGCATTAATTGCTTCTACAAATTCAGCAATTGTGCCGGTATCTGAGAAACCATTGTTTTCTATTTCCATCAAGCCAACGATATCAGCATTTAAGCCATATACAGCTTCTACTAGTTTGGCTTTTTGATGTTGATATTCTGATTCTGTATTGGCACCACGACTTCCGCCATGCAAGTTATCTGCTCCACCAAATGGAGAGTTAAATAAATTCAATACATTTTGAGTGGCAATTTTAATTGCAAAATGTCCATCTTCTACCGTTGTACTAAGCGTTGGTTTTGCAGGTCGCTCAGTTCGGTCGAAGTTGGAACTATCCACTTCTTTTGTCACAAGCAATTTATAGCCGAATTCACTCTCTACAATAATGCCTTGTATCGTTTTGATTTTATCATTAATACGAATCGCGTTATTGGCTGCATCTGTATGGAATGTTGGGTAATAAGCGATGGTGCCATCTTCAGCAGGGAAGACGCTGTCAATGATGAGAGTGTTACTGACGTTATCTAATTGTTGTTTTCCAGCAAATGAGGTTCCAGCAACAAACTCTTGGTTTGGCTGAACATTGGCACGCTTGTAAGAAGCACTCATGTTATTAGTGTAACCGTTGACGTTAAACCCAAAGCTACGTGTTATAACTAAGCCCTGATCACCAGCTTCATCATCATTCAAGTCAGCATTAATGATGACTTCGCTTCCTAGCGCTGCATAGCGTGCAAGCGCTGCTTGAAAAGAACCTTCGTCTTCAGCCGTCATTTTGAATATTTCTGGCGCAGCTGGTTCTACAGCATTACTACCATATGTTGCGGTTCCTAAATCAGAGTAAGTATTAGCAGCAGTTTCTTGCCAATTTTCTTCTATATATCTGATTGTATCGCCACTTGGAGTTAAACCGTCTGAAGTTGTGCGGCGTATAAACGATTTATTTTCACCCCACTTACTACCATTAACACCAATAACATCGACGACATTAATTCCACGCTTCAACAATACTTGATCATCACCGCTGAAGCCTAAGTGGTTATATTGGTGATCGGGAAGTAACTTAAAGCTAGTCGCGGCGACTTTTGCTCCTTTAATTTGCGCTATTTTAGCCGCGTCCATTTTTCCATCATAGATAACAAGCGTTTCGCCAGCGGCGATTGATTGTCCTGTGAAGATATTTTTGCCATCTGGATTAAGAACTTGATTAGAATATGAGCTATATTCAAGCGTGTCTTCATCTGTAAACGTATAGTCGCTTGTGCCTGTATTGGTTAATTCAATCGCGTTACTGTCATAGCTAGTACTTTCTATATATTCAGTAATGATAATATCATTCATACCAGCTTGAACACCTGCTGATAATACGCCACCAATGGCGAGGGCTAATAATTTCTTTTTCATAATTTACCTTAAAATTCGTTAACTGGTCCCTACATCGAAATGATGGGAATACTAGAAATAAACACGGCCGTAAGCGTAAGCATCTTGTGCTGCTTCGCCGACGTTACCTTCAATAGCAAAAATGACTGAGTTAGACGGGCGGAAGTTCACACCAATAGTGCCCCAAACGCGTTCGTCGCCCCAAGAGTATGGTGTCGCGCCGTGTTCAGCATTTTTGATTGCCCATTTTTCGTATTCTTCGAAGTTATAAGAACCTGTTACTTCCCATTTCGCGGAAAATTTGTAGCGGGCTGATACCAAGGCCCCTTTATTTCTCTGAGTTTCATAGTCATTATATACAGTCGTTTCAGTCGTCGTACCATCTGGACTTTGAACGTAAGTTGGAGCCGTTGGAGAAACGTCCTCATCTTCAAGATATGCATTTACACCGAAAGCAAGTTTGTCGTTGACGTTATAACGAGCGCCAAAGCCAAACAGGATTTGCTCGCCATATTTTGAGACGCCTGCAGAACCTGCGCGTTGTTCAACGCCAAATACTGCAGAGAGAGTGTCGCCGAAATAACCGACATAGCCGTTTACGACATCGCCTAATTTCGAACCAGATGATGACTCAGCTTCGTATGAGTAAGACGCCCCCATTTTGATACTTTTAAACTGGCCCTGGTACTTGATAGTTTTTTCTTGATCGCCTGCTTCACCCGTTTCAACTGTTGTATCGAATGTGAAGTCACCATATTTATCGTAATCATCAAATGCTGTATCAGTTAAACCGACTTCAATCGCATGATTTTCAGTAATGTTATAACCGATGAATACTTTATCAATGGCTAAAACCATATCGCCAGTACCGTATTTCCAGTTCTCACGTTCATAATCTACTTCAAGGCGGTAGTAAACTTCTTGGTAGTTACCCTTAATGCCTAAAGTGGCAAAGCTATCATCAATGTAGCTTTGGTCTTCGTTAAATTCACCATATTCATAATCAGCGCCAAAATGACCACCAACGCCTACTTCACCGTAGAGTTTTAGACTGTCGCCGTTATCATTTTTATAGATAGTTGCAGCTTGAGCTGCGGTACCTATAAATAAAGAAGAGAGTGCTATTGCAAGAGCAGTTTTCTTTAACATGTGTTTTATCTCTGTAAGGTTAACCGCACATACCTGTGCGGCTTAATTTTGAATGAATTTACTACACTTATATGAAACTTTTATTACAAGTGTTTTATTCTGCCTGTTGGTGCAAAGTCATTGATATTAATCGGTGAATTTGCTTGTATGTAGTCTTTTAGTGCTTCAGCGTCCACGTAGCCAGTATTTACAAATGCAGGGTGGTCGGTAATATTTGGATAACCATCACCACCTGCGGCATTAAATGATGGGATTGTGAAACGATAAGTCGCAGCAAGATCAATGGCCTTATCTGCAATCATCACGTTAGTCACATGATCGCCAGATACTGTCATTGAAATGCCTGCGAATTGTGCATAAGCACCTGAGTCACGGGTCTTAGTGCCCACTACATTGAGGTAATCCATTACTTCTGCGCCGGTCATATCAACATAAGTGATGATATTGCCAAACGGTTGGACAGTTAATACGTCTTTATAAGAAATATTACCTGCTTCGATTGACGCTCTCACGCCACCTGAATTCATGATTGCAAAATCAGCTTTTGCACGTTGCATGTGCGCAGTTGCAATTAAACGACCTAGGTTAGTTTGATTATTACGAACGATTTTACGTTCACCTTGAAGTAGACCATTACTTTCACCTATTTGGATGTTTAGCGCGGCTTGGCCTTTATCTTGAAATGGTTTTAAAGTGTCAAACACGACTTGGTCTTGTGCTATTTCATCTTGGATAAGTACGCGTACTTTTTTGCCGTCTGCATTTTTAACTTTTTTCTTCAAGTTAATAGGGATCAGGTTGTAAGATTGCAGTGTGAATTCGCCATTGATAAAGGTGTAATCTGCACGGCCAACGTATTTGCCCCATTCATGTGCTTGAACGATATCAGTACCATTTTGCTGGTCGGGTTTACAATCTTGCCCAGGTTTGAAATTAGCGTATTGATTATCGCCTTCCATACAAACGGGTTCTTGTGAGTGACCGCCGACGATCATGTCTAGGTCGCCTTCATTTAAATAGCGCGCTAGCTGAACATCACCTGGTGCATTTGAGCCATTGTCACCGTTGAGGTAATGACCCATGTGTGTTGCAGCGATAATTACATCTGGATTATGTGTTGCTTTAAGCTCGGCAATGACTTTTTTTGCTTCTTGTTTTGGATCTTTAAATTCAACTTCACCGATATATTCAGGGTTGCCGATGTTAGCGGTGTCCTCTGTGGTGAGGCCTATAACGGCTATTTTTATACCAGACTTATTGAAAATTTTGTAGGCATCGAACATACGTTCGCCATCTTTGTAGATGTTTGCAGCAAGAAAAGGAAACTCAGCCCAGCCTTCTTGTTTTGCTAATACGTCAAGTGGGTTATCGAATTCATGGTTACCGATTGCCATTGCATCGTACCCAATCATATTCATGCCGATGAAATCAGGTTCAGCATCTTGCAAGTCAGATTCAGGTACGCCGGTATTAATATCACCACCAGAAAGGAGTAATACAGAGCCACCTTCGGCGTTAACTTCATTGCGGATATTATTTACTAACGTTGCACGAGCTGCCATGCCGCGTTCGCCGTATTTGTTTTGCCAGAAATTACCGTGGTTATCATTGGTGTGCAGAATCGTGAGATTGTATTCTTTATCTTGGATCCACTCATGTGCATTTACTTGTTCTGTTGGTTGAGTGGCGCAGCCTGTCGCAATAGCGGCTGCAAGTGCTGTGAGTGCGATATTTTTATAATTCATTAATTAAACGCCTAAATAAATTGATATGAAGTTATAAGGTTTTTAAATCTGAGAGTAACAGCTAATCATTACCAGTTAAGGACTCATCAGATAAAACACATTTGTTAAAGTAACTATAAATACCAGCATTTTCGACTGCCCCCTCTTTTTTGTATTTTATACTCAAAAGAAGAATTAGAGCTATTACTTTAGCTAATTTTGTTAGGTAAAGGTTGCAATGCTAAGGGGAGGTAATTTAGCCCTATGTGATAGAAGTTTCAGCGATCAATGTCTCAATAATTAGATGTTTATAATGAAGCGCCTCTTATTTTTGTCAGTTTTGATTTTATTTAATGAGGATATTAGCGTTGCTAACCTCTATTTAATTGTGATGTTGTTAACATTTCAGCTGTTTTTTACATGAAATTCACAGTGTAAATTAATGATGGGTTAAATACATTTACCAGCATAATATGCTGCGCCGTGTATTTTATTTTTAATGCTTGTTTTGTCTTTTATCTGGTGTGTAAATATTATTAAAAATGATTTCAATAAAAATAGAAATTGGCAATAAACTGACCTTGGAGTCAGCTTTTGGCGTGGTTGGTGTTGAAATTTAGATACAGATGAAAAAAGAGAGGCGGATAAATTAACCATGAGTTTAAAGTTATGTAAATATTTTTAATATGTTTATAGCTTTCGTATTTACAGTGGTTAATAGTTCAAAATTTAGTGGATAATGCTGTGGATCACATTTATTAATATTTTTTATCATATTTTTTTCATCAACATTGAACTTTTTTGTAATCACGATACACTCGCGGCATAAAAATAGCGCTGGCTCATACAGAGCTGTGCACCATAAAATGGGATTAACTATGAAAAATGTTAAAAATGCAGCATTAGCTGCAACAACTCTTGCTGCTATCTCTTGCAATGCGTTCGCGGCTGATTATTCTGACGATATCCACAAGAATGATTATCAATGGTCACAGTTTAACTTAATGTATGCGATTGGTGAAAAGCCAAGCAGTGAAGATAACCTGAAACATGATTATTTAGAGATGGAATTTGGCGGCCGTTCAGGGGTTGTTGATCTATATGGTTATGTCGATGTATTTAATCTTTTAGGTTCTGATTCTAGCGATTCAGACAAAAAAGATGGCGCTAGCAAAATGTTCATGAAACTTGCTCCGCGTTTCTCTCTTGATGGCATGACAGGTAAAGATTTATCTTTCGGTCCGGTACAAGAAGTATATATCGCTACACTATTTAACTGGGGTGGCGGTGGTATCTCTGGTATTGATGCTGATACTGGTAAAGCTATTGAAGGTGATGTTAACAATGCATTCTTCGGTCTAGGTTCTGATGTGATGGTGCCTTGGTTAGGTAAAGTCGGTATGAATGTTTATGGTTTATACGATGCTAATGCTAAAGATTGGAACGGTTACCAATTCTCTATGAACTGGTTCAAACCGATTGTTAACTTTGACAATGGTAGCTTCATTTCTTACCAGGGTTACGTTGATTACCAATTTGGTGCTGATACCGATGCAAACCATGTTAGCAGTGGTGGTGTTATGTTTAATGGTATCTACTGGCACTCAGAGCGTTACTCTGTGGGTTACGGCCTAAAAGCGTATAACGATGTTTATACACTTGAAGATGGTGTAGCATTTGGTGGATTAGACACTTCAGGCTTCGCTCATTACTTCGCTGCATCTTACAAATTCTAAGAACCTAATCTTAGTATAAGTTTGTGGAGTCACGTCTCGCGTGACTCCTAATTTCCTTCAAGTACTCTCTTTCCCGCGCCGACTCTGTAAAAACTTACCCATTCAGTTTTGCTCTACACGCTATTATATTCATAGCTAACCATCGATTTATCTCGCTAATTAACTTCCACAACTGATCGCCATTTACTGCGCGTATTCTTCATCATGTGTTATTACACCTAGCGCAATGAACTTAGCTTTGGCAACCTTGAATGTATTGATAATGAATCTTTACCATTCATCATAATGGCATTTTATGGATGGATAATATGGATAAGTTCTAGATTGAGGAGATGCCCAAGAGCTAGTGATCAGCTAGCTCTCATTACGGGTTTGGGTATGAATTATTCGTGGACTAAATTGCAGGGATTAAGCGTGCTGTGGCGTCGTTTTAAAACTAACAAACAAGGCTGTTAATAGCGTCATACTATAACCGAGTAGGCCACCAAGCAGTAATGGTGGAATAATAGCTGTAACATCACCGCCCATGGCGAAAGTAATGCAGCAACCAATAAAAGCACCGGGGATAAAGGCCAGTTTGCTGTAACTGGCTTGCAAGCACATCATACTGGTGACGACACCTGTGAGTAGATAGCCTAATAGTGGGGTATCGACCCAACCACTGCCTGAAATCGCTAACCAAGCCCAAAACACGCCAGATAGATTAGTGAACCAAGTCATTAAGACGCCTTTAAATCCAGCTTTCGGCTGCGCGAAGAAAGTGCTGCAACTTAAAAAACCTATCCAAGTGACTAAATGAAACGTATCGGCGATACCACACCACAATGCGGCAAGTAGACCTGCGGAAAGCGCGACTTGATAACGATCTTGCATATTTGAACTCTATTAGATATAAATAATATTAGTGATTAAATTACCTTATAATCAAGAATAAAAACATGAAGGAGCTCTTAAATACGATATTAAAACCTGAATAGACCTAAAATTATCACTACATTATTATTTACCGGTGATTTATCAATGACCTCATGACGGCTTAAAGTTTAACCATTTTGTTGTGATAAATGGATCTGAACATTATAAGCATAATTTATTTTCGACTGATTTTCATCGGCACTATTACTTTTGATATAAGTATTTTTCTTCGTAAAAATAACCAGCCAATTTCAAATGAAAGAAATTTGGTTAGATCTTAGACCCAACTCGCACTTTTCTACTTAGAGACTAGAATTATCCTTATTTTGGACTATATTCAAGCCATCGAAACGTTTGCGCAAACGTTTCG